>CAKZJF010000036.1 GCA_936941205.1 uncultured Candidatus Altimarinota bacterium
CCAACTTCTACTTCTATCGGTTTTGGAATATGAGCATTGGATGAAAATACCACCGGACTTCATAATACAGCTGTTTGATTGGATGCTCTTTGAAGTAATACCACAGGAACGAGAAATACAGCATTGTGAACATCGACTCTTACGTGGAATAAATTTGGTTCCGATAATACAGCGCTTGGATATGCTGCATTAAATGTTTCTTCTGGATCTTTTAATGTGGGAATTGGATCATTAGCTCTCTCTGCCAATTCTACCTGAAACGGAAACATTGCTATTTGATATGGTCCATTGAACTCAAATACTACTGGAGTTTCAAATATTGCAGCCTGATTTGCAGCTCTTGTTTTAAATCAGACCGGATCGGTTAATATAGCGATTGGTGAACATGCTCTATATAACAATATGGCAAGTAGAAATATAGCGATTGGATATTTTTCACTTCGATGAAATATTACTGGAACTCAAAATGTTGCTCTCGGAGCATATGCTCTTTCATGAAATACTACTTGAAATCTAAATACTGCTATTGGTGACACGGCGCTTTTAAAAAACACAACTTGAAACCGTCAGACGGCAGTTTGAGCTGCTGCATTATCAAATAATACAACTGGGTATTCTAATACTGCGATTGGGATTGCTGCTCTTAATCTAAACTCTACTGGATACTATAATACGGCAATCTGAGAAAGTGCACTTGGATTCCAGACAACATGAAATTATAACACTGCAGTAGGGGCAGAGTCACTCCTTTTTACTACCACTGCAACCGGAAATACTGCTATCGGAACGTTTAGTCTTCGGAATAATACAACAGGATATAGTAATGTGGCCGTAGGAACCGTAAGTATGTCTTGAAATAAAACAGGTTGATACAATACCGCAATGTGAGTATCATCCATGTTCACGAATCAGCGTTGATCAGAGAATGTATCCATTGGAGCTATGTCTCTTGCAGGATGAGAAGCATGAGTTGGGAATGTTGCTATTTGAGAAAGTGCTTTTGCTACAAATAGTGGATGATCATTTAATATAGCAATTGGTTATGCTGCTATGAATTGCTATAGTGGTACATTTCCCATACCAAATAGTTACTTTTCAAGTGGTATAAATAATGTTGTTGTTGGTGCGAACAGTGTTTCTAATATGTGAAATGGAAGTGGAAATGTAGTTATAGGAAATTTTGCAATGCCATGATGAACGGGTGCAAATATGATTACTGGAAGTGGAATTGTATGAGTTTGACATGCGGTTCTGACTTCAAATGCAACTGGTGCTATGATTACCGCTCTTGGATATAGGTCAAATGTTTCATCGTCTAGTCTCTATAATGCAACTGCAATTGGTGCAAATGCTACTGTAAATGCTTCTAACAAAGTACGTATTGGAGATGCAAATATTACCGTCATAGAATGACAAGTGGCTTGGACTTTCCCTTCTGATATGAGATGGAAAGAAGATATTAAAGACGTTACCCTTTGACTCTCATTCATTGAACAGCTTCGTCCGGTTGATTATGTTCGTAAAAATAATGCAGAAAAAACAAGAGAACTCTGATTTATTGCTCAGGATATACAATCGACCCTCGAAATGTTTAATTACAAAAAGCCATGATTCTTGACAGATGATGGCACGGCGGATCATTTTCTTGCTCTTCGACCAACTGATCTTCTTGCTCCTATTGTAAAAGCAATTCAAGAAATCTCTATAACCCTCAAAACATATACCAATAATATTACATTACAAAACCAGAAAATTCGTGAATTAAAAGATGAAAATAAAGAACTTCGCACTCTTCTTCAAAAACTTTCAGAAGACGTTGAAAATCTCAAGAAAGCAAAATAATGATTGTCTTCTTTTTATTTTTTTGTAATATAGAACAAATTTTATTCACGACTGTATGATACTTATATATGGGAAATGACACGTTGGAAATTGAGTAGGAAAACTCTGTGATTTTTTGCATATCCCTTATGAGATGAAAAGTGATGAGGATGTTATAGATTATTCTCTATATGACACCATAATTCCTTCCCCCTGAATCCCGTGAACACATAATATTTATACAAATCAAGAACTTCGGAAGAAGATAATTTGTGAGTTAGATTTTTCCTTTCAATTCCTTCCTCGGTGATTTAAAGCTATCTCTATTACTGGTACTGATGGGAAATCTACTACAGCCTGGATATTATATGAACTTCTTCGTCAAGAATACGGAAATGAAAAAGTATATCTTTCTGGAAATTTTGATATTCCATTTTCGGAAACCGTTTGTGATATCTTGATAAATAATAAGAAAAAAGGATATATTGTTCTAGAAATCTCAAGTTTCATGTCTTATGCAATTGGCCTGAATTTATATGTATATAGGAAGGATTCTCTCCGAAATTCGCCTTTTCAATCTGATTATTCAATCTTTACAAATTTTGAAAAAGATCACCAAAATTGGCATCAAGATATGCAAGAGTACCTGGATGCAAAGATGAACTTAATGAATCATACTACCTGAACTATTGTAGCAAATCAGCAGATTATTACACGTTCAGAAGAACTATGATTACACTGTATTTTTCCAGAGAATACTCGATATATTTGAGAGAACTGAAATGATAGAACAGATGGTGAGAATATTATTATTTCTGGTAGAAAAAAATACCATCTTTCAGAAACACGGTTTTCCGGATTTCATAATGCAATGAATATTTTAGCCTGTACGGTAATTACGAATTCCATGAAAATCTGTTCAAAACGAACTCTTGAATATCTTAAAAATATTAGTTGACTCCCCCATAGATTAGAGCGGGTAACTCTATGGAATGGAATTACTTTCATTGACGATTCAAAATCCACTTCTGCCCAAAGCCTTCAGGCAGCGCTCCAATCTTTTCCCAAGAAGAATTTACTCCTTATTGTTGGTTGATCTGATAAATGAGATAGCTTCACCCATTTATGAGATGTATTTACCAAGAAAGTTCTTGCTGTTGCCTGTATATGAGCTACAAAGGATAAATTTATCCAACTTGCAACGAATTCTAAGATTCCTTATCTTGCAACTGATAATCTGAAAGATGCTGTTTCATATCTTTTGAAACAAGCTCAAAATGGAGATATTCTTCTTCTTTCCCCTGGATGTGCGAGTTTTTGATTATTTCGAGATTATCTCGACCGAGCAAATCAATTTCGTTCTCATATTTTTACCCTTACCCAACCATAATATGCAACTATCATTTGATCAAAAAACACTTATAGACTGGAAAAATAGAAATATTCAAAATATATTTTGCTATCTCATTTCTGCTGGATGCGCAGGGAACAAAGTAGCAATTGATGAAGAAAATTTTTCAAAAGAAGGATTGAAAAGTTATCAAATATATGAAGGTATAACTCTTTTTTTTCGACCTATAGAAGTTTCTATTTTTGAGAATGCACGTATCACTCATGTCGGCGGGAAATGGATATTTGCAAGTAATAAAACCAATGGACATTGTTGATGCGGTTCAAGTTTTCAGGTATCAACAGGTATAGCAGATAAGGATAAGCTTGCTAAATTAAAACTTCTTATGAAAAATAAGAACAAACACCATAATCATGCATAGTACATGGATCATCTAAAAATTCATATAGAACGTTATGAGATGGATTGAAGCCTTATTCTTGGATTGGTTGATTTTGTTGTGAATGCACATGATAGAATTGCTATTGTAGGTTGAAATGGAGTTGGTAAAACCACACTTTTAAAAATTATAAAACAGGAAATACTTGATTTTGATGGAACTATAGAGAATGTAGGAGCAATGACATTGGGATATTTAGAACAAATTCATTTTATTGACGTTACAAAAACAGTTCGGGAAGAACTGAAAGATGCCTTTGCTGTTATACGTTCTTTAGAAAAATCAATCCAAGAAGAGGAAAAAATATTAGAAGAAACAGGGGAATATGAACGATATACTGAACTTATTGAGCAATATAAACATCTATCAGGATATACGTATGGAAATGAGGTAGAGAAAGTAGCACGATGAATCGGTATATTTCATTTACTGGAACGTCCTCTTTCTGAGGTGTCAGGTTGAGAACGTACAAAGATTGCGCTTGCAAAAATACTTCTCTCTCGTCCTGATTTTCTCCTTCTTGATGAGCCAACGAACTTTATTGATCTTCAAAGTGTAGAATGGCTTGAAAAATATCTGGAAGACACTTGGAAGTGAGGATATATGATTATTTCTCATGATCGAGAATTTCTTGATCGAACATGCTTTGAGGTGATTGAAGTTTGTTGAGCACAAGGAATTGATATATATCATGGAAACTATTCTGAATATGTTGATGAAAAGAAAAAACGATTTGAAAAAGGCTTAAAACTCTATGAAGAGCAACAAACATTATTGGCTACTGAAAAATCTCTTATTAATCGTTTCCGTGCCTGATCACGTGCTGGTTTTGCAAAAAGTCGCGAGAGACAGCTTGAAAAAATTGAACTTCTTGATCAGCCAGAAAAATGAATGGATATTCAATTTCAATTGGAATATTCAGAAGATCCAGTTGAAAAAATCATCTCATTCGAGGATTGTTTTATATGAAGGGTTGAACCACTATTTTATGTTCGTGATATTACCCTGTATCGTCACCAAAGAGTTTGAATTATTGGTGAAAACGGTGTATGAAAAAGTACATTATTAAAAACACTCCTTTGAGAAATCCCTTTGCTAGATGGATTTATGAATCGAGGAAAATGAGTTGAAATAGCCTATTATTCCCAACTCCATGAATGATTACATACCGAGCTTTCTATGTATGATAATTTTCATAAACAAGGACTCTTATATTCTTATGAGCATCTTGCTGGAATTTTGGGACATTATGGCTTTTCTTATCATGATCTGGACAAGAAGGTGGAAACACTTTCATGATGACAACGATCCAAACTCTTGTTTGCTATTCTTGGGCAAAAATCATCGAATATTCTTGTCCTCGATGAACCTACGAATCATCTAGATTATGATACTCGAGAAGCTCTCGAAAATGCTATAAAACAATATCCAGGTACTGTGTTATTCATCTCACATGATAGGTATTTTGTAAATAAAATAGCAACTCATATGTGGCTAGTAGAAAAACAAGAAATGACACTTTCTTATGGAAATTATGAAGATTATCAGTATAAAAAAGAGCGTTGACTCTCGTATGATATGTCATTATTTGATGAATCATGAGAAATGAATCTCGTTCTCGAAGAAAAACTTGGTCGTGAAGAGGCAAAAAGAATCCGTGAAAAATTTGCGAGAAGAAGGCGATAATATTTTCTATAATCCTTATGTATGTATAAACGTGCTGATGTAAAGGTATGATTTGCTTGTAATAATCTCTGTGATTTTTGTGTACAGGGTGATAAGCGATTTCGATATAAACAACGAACCCTTCCTGAAATTACTCAGATTCTTGATGAAGAATATAAAAATGGGTGCCTTTGAGTTGTTTTTACTGGCTGAGAACCAACCGTACATCCCAATCTGATAGAAGCGGTTCGTTATGCAAAGAATCTTGGTTATCTTCAGATACAGATTCAATCGAATGGACGAAACTTTGCAAAAGAAGTATATGTAGATGCTCTGATAGAAGCAGGAGTTACTGAATTTGGTCCATCTATTCATGGTTTTCATCCCTCTACTCATGATTCCCAAGTTCATGCGGATGGTGCATGGGAAGAAGTTATTCGTGGCATTGTTCATCTTAAAAAACGATGACAGATGATTGTTATTAATTCTGTTATTACACAATCCAATTATCAAGAAATTCCTGAATTGGCCGCCCTTCTTATTCGTCTTTGAGTTCAGCAATTTCAATTTGCCTTTGTCCATATCCTTTGAAGTGCAGAGGTAAATAAAGAAACAGTGGTGCCTCGTAAAACAGATATCATGCCATACGTATATAAGGCTTTAGATCTTGCTAAGAAACATTGAGTTCTTGTATTTACAGAGGCAATTCCATACTGTTTTATGCAGTGATATGAATGGGCCATAGCTGAAAATATGATGCCAGAGACTACTGTGGTTGATGCAGAATATCGTACTGAAAATTATGAGGATTATCGATGGAGTGAAGGGAAAGCAAAACATGAAAAATGTGTTACTTGTTTAAAAAACTCTGTATGTGAAGGTCCTTGGAAAGAATATCCTGAATTATATTCTTGGGATGAGTTTCATCCTATTACCGAGGAAACATAATTTGACCAAATATTTTTTTTCTTTACACTAAAATCTCCTATCTTTTCCTATGTCTCAAAAGTTCTTTGTTACCACACCTATATACTACTCCAATGGAGTTCCACATATTGGACATGCGTATGCCTCAATTATAGCAGATATTATCGCAAAATATCATCGCCTACTTGGAGAGGATGTAAAATTTTCTACGTGAGTTGATGAGAATTCTCAAAAAGTAGTCGAAACAGCTGAAGAAGCTGGTATGAGCGTCATGCAATATGCTGATATCATGGCATCAAAACATCAAGCAGTATGGGATGGGCTTGGAATTTCTTATACTGATTTTATACGAACCACCGAATCACGACATAAACAATTTGTACAAGAAGTTCTCCAAAAATCATTCGATAATTGAGATATTTATGAAGGGATGTATGAGGGGAAGTACTGTGTTGGATGTGAGGCTTTTAAAAAAGACAGTGATCTTACAGAAGATGGACGTTGTAATGATCATCCAAATAAACCAATACAGGTATTAAAAGAGAAGAATTATTTTTTCCGACTTTCTAAATACGAACAGCAACTGAGTGATTTTTATACAAATAATCCATCTTGGATTATTCCAGAAAATCGTTTTCGTGAGGTTATTGAGTTTGTAAAATGAGGTCTGGAAGATTTTTCTGTTTCTCGAGAAACGAATCGTTTTGGTATACCACTTCCATTTGATTCTACACAAGTTACATATGTATGGTATGATGCGTTGTTTAATTATTTGACCGTATGTCAGGATGGAGATGAGGATTTTTGGCCAGCAAATCTTCATATTGTCTGAAAAGATATTATTCGTTTTCATGGTATATATTGGCCAGCAATGCTTATGAGTGCAGGATATTCACTCCCCAAACAGCTCCTATCGACCGGGCATTTTACGGTTGATGGTCAAAAGATGTCAAAAAGTATTTGAAATGTAATTAATCCTGTTGATTTTTGCCAAGAATATTCACGAGATATGATGGTATTATATTTATTGACGGCTTTTCCTGTGGGGGAAGATGGAGATTTTTCTTTAGAAAAAGCAATTCTTATCTATAATGCAAAGTTGGCAAATAATCTTTGAAATTTATTGAATCGATTTCTCGTTCTCAGTTTAAAAATAGGAGGACAAGTAAATGGATTAGAAGATGATATAGTGGCAACAGAAAGAGTAAAGAGTATTCTTTCTGTACAAAAGTTATATGCTCAACATGATATAAAGGAAGTATTACAACAGGTATTTTTCTTTTCTGATGTACTCAATCGTTATATAGATGAAACAAAGCCATGGACTTTAAAAGATATGAATGATGAAACGATTCAAAAATTATCAAATATTCTTTTTACCGTTGGAAGAGGACTAGAAACGATTGCTTTGCTTTTGCTCCCATTTTTTGAAGAAAAAATGAAAGAATTACTCGGACGAATTGGTCTGCATATATCTGTAGAAGATCTCTTCAATCAGATTATTCAAGGGAGTAGTCAGTATACTATAGCTGAAAAATGAGAACCCCTCTATACTCGTATTGATAAATCATAATTTATACTAAAAAATCCAGCAAATATTTGCTGGATTTTTTAGTATTCAAAGTTATGTTTTTTAAACTGAGTTCTTTCATAGGATATAAAATTTTGATGTCCTGCTTGTATTTGTGCAAAACAAAGAATAGTTGGCTTCTCATCATTCTTGAGCCACTGTCTCTTGGGTGGACGAATAGAAAGGGTGAGATTATATTTTTCCTGAAAGTATTTTTTTATAGCTCAACGGATATCTCGGTGTCCAATTGGAGAAATAATAAAAGGTGCATACTTATCTTTATTTTCCGAATAATATGTCTTATGGTTTTCATGAAGTACTATGATAATTTCTGCATCTGGAATAGGGAAGAATAACTTCTTTTTTTCTTCCTGTACTTCTTTTTTCCCCTGTGTTCTGAAAAACTCTCCATCTTGAAAAAGATAGGTATCCCATTGTATTTGAGAAGTATTTTTTAGGTCTACTTCATTTGCAAAATCCATTAAAGCAGAATTAATATTTCGGCTCGTAATGTGTGGATTATTTGTTAGATACAAGAAGAGATCTTTTTGAATTTCTTCTTTTTCAGATTGAGAAATACGGATATATTTTGTTCCGTGATAAAACCGGGAAAAAACCTTTTCAAGATTTGTATCCCATGCCAGTGTTGGTATGCAAAATCAAAAAGAACGTATGGCTTCTGCTGTGTATGATCCTATTCAAGGAAGACTCATTAATTCTTTAGAATCTTTTGGAAATATACCATTTCGTTTTTGGCTTATTATTCAAGCGGTTTTTAGAAGATTTCTTGCTCGTGAATAGTATCCAAGTCCATCATAATATGGAAAAAACTCATCATAAGAAGCCTTTGCAAGATGATGAATAGTTGGAAATCTATGAATCATTCTGTTATAAAATTCTATTACTCGATTGACTTGTGTTTGTTGAAGAAGAATCTCAGAAAGCCAAACTCGATAGATAAGTTCATTTTCTTGTATGGAATAATCTCTCCATGGCAGATAGTCTCTACCGGATTTCTTATGCCAATGAATAAGTATTTTCCACGGAAAAATGGGAAATTTTTCTGGTTCCATAGAGTCTATTTTGTTTTCTTAATCGAGAAGAAATAAGTACCAATAGGGCATAAAACGTACTGTGGTTTTCTGTATTTGAATGATTCATTCATACTTTGGAGTTATAATCCAAGCGAGAGGAGGATTATAACGATCTATAAAGCTTCGCATAGATCGGGTAATGTCTCCATTGGTTCGTGCATGTTGTGTAATTTCAATTGGGAGAGGTGGAATATTCACCCCGTTATTTATTACAAAATCAATACTTGCTCATTGCTTTGTTTGCCAATAATGGAGTGTTTTTTTGTTCTTATCAGCTATATCAATAAGAATATTGGCTACTAAATTTCGAAATGCATGGACATCATCAGTAATGCGGTGAAAATCTCAAAAGGCATGAGTAAGATAGTGCCGTATTCCAATATCTTCAAAGTATGGAATTGGAGATTTAGTAATTTCATTGGTATTTTTTTCTCCTCCAGAATACGGAGGAATCATCCGAACCCCATAGGTTCGCTCCATAACCTCAATATATTGTTTGAGTGTTGGAAAGGTAATAGATCATTCCAATGCAATTTCTTTCAGTGTAATAGCAGTTCATACTCGTTTTGCCAGTGACACAAGTGTACTTTTATAAGCGTCGGTTCGTCGAATTCATATATGTCCAGATATATCACGCATGATATGATTCGAATATATTTCCTTTATAGCATTGCGTTTTTCCTCTACTGTATGCTTTTCTATGACTTGAGGATATCAACCATATGCCATATATTCCAATACGAGCTCTTGAGTAGGTGAAGAATGATTCTTGAAATAATTAAGAAGGGTATTGGAATGATGATATTGTGTTTTAAAGTGAAGAAATTCTTTAAAAGAAGCACTTTTGAGTGTAAAAGTCTTGAGTCGAGTATTTAAAATAGACTCATAGTGTTCTTTTACAGATCTGTCTCCTGTACAAGTGATAATAAAGTGGTATGGAAAATTGGAATCATATATATCCCGAAGTATTTCAGCTGTTTCACTATGGGATTCAGCGTTATCTATGCAGATATAAACCGTTCCATTTCCAACTTGTGATGCAATATACTGGGTAAACCCGATAGATGAACGAAAATTCCATGCATCTTTTTCATCGTCGAGCGAAAGTGTAATCACTGCTTTCCCAGCATACTTTAATTCATTTTTAATCGACTGAAGAAGAGTACTTTTTCCTGCAGACCTCGGCCCAGTGATTAAAATGATGTCACGGGATTCAAATTGACTATGAATCTGTTCAGTAATATCTCTTTTTAACATAAAGTAGTATTTATAAACTATTATAGTATAATTATAGTTATACGAAATTTATACTATTATTATAGTTATACTCAATTAATAATCAAATTATATTTTTAATATCACTAAAAGTATAGTATATATCATTTATAATATATCTATAAAAGATATGATAGAATATTGCCTACTTATATTATTGTTATAATGGTATTATAATTTATATTAAATATTAGTCAAATATATATGAATCAGGTTGGATTTTTTTAGTTGGATTTTTTATTTTTAAGAATTCCCCATGTTAAAAGATGAATACTGATTATTATTGCTGTACAAATAAGGCATAAAATACAATACGAATGAACGAAAAGGTATTCTTGAGAAATAATATAACCATTGAACCCTATTCCTCCAAGTGACATCCAGAATAGGATTTGTGCAGGTTTTTTGGATTGTTTTCTTATTCCTATGAGTGCAAGAATGAGAATAATAGGATATACCACAAGTGCAATCATCGGAAACGGTATTCCAAAGACGAGTGTGGCAGGATTTGATAGGGCATTCGTACAAGAAAATACGGCATTAATGTCACAAAAAGATGGTGCCATGAGTGGATCTGCTCACCAAGTGAGTAGATATGCTTTGTAGCTAAGATATGCCGCATTAACGAGGGCAATGAGAGCAAGAATAACGATGATATTATATTTTTTCATAGATGAGAATAATTCCTTTTTATTTTATGAAAAAGAATAAGAATACAAAATAGATTTATTTCTATTAATATTTAATATCCAGTATAATCTACTAAAATATTTAAACTTCTTATAAATATTATTATTAAAATGTAAATACTTGCACTTTTGAAAGTATGATGTGAATTATGGTAGTATATTCCGGTATTAGACCGCTTATCTTACAAATACCCATATGAAACGTTATATAGACCTCAAAGCTCATCTTGTTGATTACATATCAAGAATCTTGATGGTTGTCCTCATAGTGACTAATATCCTTCATCCTTATGCGATGATGCCGGAAGAAATGAATACTTCATGAGAAGTAATCATTACTCCATTAGATATTGAAGAAATACCGGTCACTATTATTGATGAATCTTGATCAGTAAACTCTGGAAGTCTTGAGGATATTATTTCCATGACATGAGAAGAATTAAGTCTCAGTTCCTCGGGAGAATTATTTACCGGTTCTTGAATTGAAATCGGGTCTGGAGAAAATATGCTTAATGGGACATGAGAAATTTCATCTTCAGGAAATATTGAAAATATTGGAACTGGAGAAAATCTATTATCTGCTTCTGGAGAAATTTCATCTTCCGGTAATCTTGAAAATATTGGAACGGGTGAAATATTTTTTTCAGGAAATATTCTAAACACGAATACTTGAGAAATTATAAATATTGGAACGGGTGAAAATCTTCCAACCATTATTGAAGACATGATGGTTCAAATTGAAAATGAAGAAATTCTTTCTGATGTTCTCATGGAATCATGAGAAGTGAAAGAAGTAAAAATTTCTGAAGATGCAACAATTACAGAAAATATTTTTGGAATTACTGCCGAGATTGAAACGGGAACTATTATCCGTAATCGCCAATTGAGCGGAGAGGTAGTTATTGAAAATTTCTCACTCGATGGGTTAACTGGAAGTCAGATTCCAACAGAAGTGGATCACGAGACAGTAAAAAAGGCTTTTGAACTTTGAATTCCTGGAACTCCTCTTATTTTTTCTAAACCAGTAAAGCTTCTCGTTACCACATCACTTCCTGAGGGATCAAATATTGAGCTTTCAGTAAAACATGAAGGAGATAGTGAGTTTAATATTTCAGGACTTTCTGTGGATTCAACAGCTACTTGTAATAATGATGGGACATCAACCGTTCCTGGAAGTACCGCTACGGTTGGTTCTGGATGAGTGGTAACATTTTATACATGTGGAGCAAGTACATTTATTATTAATGCTTCAGGGGTTTCTACTGGGCTCCTCTTTTGGTATAAAGCAAATTCGGGAACAACTATAACTGGTACTGGAGTATCATCATGGGGGGATAATTCACCAAATAATCGACGAATAGTTGCATTTGGAAAAAATACATATATTGCAAACGATCGAAATTTCAATCCTGCTGTTTCATTTACAGGAGGTGGTTACTTCCAATCAGTACTCACTAACCTTGCTCTTCCAACTAATGCTGCGCTTACTGTTTTCTTTGTTTGAACCGCGAATAAGGCATGAGCTGCTACCGGTACGATATTTT
>CAKZJF010000037.1 GCA_936941205.1 uncultured Candidatus Altimarinota bacterium
AGAAAAAATCCTATCATGTTCCTATGAAATTATAGAATGAATATACCGATGAATCGTATGAAGTCAAGAGTGAGAATACCATGGAGAACTATACTGGCTCACTGTATCCTTTTAATTGATTCTGGAGAAACTTCCATCCATTTTCAAGCGATGTTTCGAGGGTACGAGTTGCTTGCCATCCGAGGAGTTCTCTGGCTCGAGTTGCACTCGCGAAACAGGTCGCAAGGTCTCAGGGTCTCCGAGTGGTAATCTCATAGGGGACCGTTACTCCTGTAACTTTCTCAACGAGTGATATCATATCGAGTACACTGCTTCCCTTTCCGGTTCATATATTGATGGGAGTATATCAGAGTGCGAGATGTTTATACGCGGCAAGATGGGCATCTACGAGATCACATACATCTATATAGTCTCGAACTCCAGTTCCATCATGGGTTGGATAATCATCTCCATAGACCGATACCTTTTTCCGTTTCCCGATCGCAACATCGAGCACATACGGAAGGAGATTATTCGGAATACCATTCGGGAGTTCTCCGATATGACCCGATGGATGTGCTCAGATAGGATTGAAGTAGCGAAGTGGGATGACAGACCAAGTACCGAGTCGAGCAAGGTCTTCGAGGAGCTCTTCGATAACAAGCTTCGTCGTTCCATATGGATTGGTCGTTCCAAGTGGCATATCTTCGGTGAGTGGAGAAATATTATCTGCTCGATAGACGGTTGCCGAAGAGGAAAATACTATTTTACGAACACTGTATTCCTCCATAACTTGGAAAAGTGCTATACTCCCTCCTATATTGTTATCATGGTAGTGAAGTGGGAGAGTACAACTCTCCCCTACTGCCTTGAGTCCAGCAAAGTGTATAACTCCATCGAAGGTATATCTTGAAAATACGGACCGCAAAAAATCCTTATCCCGGATATCTCCTTCGAAAAAGTCAGGCTTATATCAGAGGATGTGTTCTATTCCATCGAGTGAATCCTTTGAAGAGTTCGACAGATTATCGATAATAACCGTCTTATATCCTGCTTGTTCGAAAGCGACGACTGCATGAGATCCGATATATCCGGTGGCTCAGGTTAAGAGAAGAGTTGTTTGCATATGAATTATTGATGGGATGAAGTGAGGTATCTTTTGAGTGCATCTTTCCAATCTGGGAGTTGAATAGTTGATGGATTGAGTAGAATACTCCACTGTGGTCGAACTGCTTTCAGGGGATATTCTTGAGTAGAACATTCTTGAATAGATGTATTCTTTCCATTCAATGTATATATTTCACGAGCAAAGTCTGCCCAATGAATACCTCCAGAAAGAGAAGAATTGGAAAAATGAATAATATCTCCTCGGAATGACTGGATGGATTGTATAACCTGAGAAAGAGCATGAGAAAGATCAACACAAGAGGTCGGTATACCATACTGATCTGATACCACTCGGAGTTCATTTCTCGTTTCTGACAATCGGAGCATAGTATTTACAAAATTCTTATACACACCAGAATTCTCACCATATTTCTCTCCTCCATAGAGCCAACTCGTACGAATAATAACACTCATTGGGTTCTCTCTTTTCACTAGCTGCTCAGAAAGGTATTTACTCATACCATAGACCCCAAGTGGATTACAGGCATCTTCTGGAAGATATCAATGTTCTTTTGTCCCATCAAATACATAATCCGTAGAGAGTGTCACAAAATCAATTCAAGAGTATGATGTTGCGCGAGCGAGATTATATGATCATAGAGTATTGATATCATAGCAGAGCTTCATACCAATATCTTCAGCATCATCAACGGCTGTATAGGCTGCACAGTTCAGAACGATATCTGGTGTATACTGTTTCAGAACTTGCTCGATATGACTATATGATGTGATATCACATGCTGTTTTATCCAGTGCAATAATGGTATAATCCTCACTTTGAGTTTTTATAAAATCATATGCAAGCATACCATTTCAGCCAGTTATGAGGAGAGTTTTTTTCTGCATTAGAAAATCGGATTACGGTTATACGAAGCAAAATCTGGAAGGATTCTATCTTTTTTAGAAATTTCTGTTATAATGGTAAGATACTTATTCCAGTCGATAGAGAGAGCTGAATCATTCCATATGATCCCACTTTCATTGCTCGGATCATATATATCATCACACTTATACAAAAATTCTGTATCGTCTTCCAGAGTGAGAAAGCCATGGGCAAAACCACGCGGGACAAATAACATATTCTTATTATCCCCTGATAGGAGGAATCCTTCCCATTTCCCATATGTGGTGGAATCTTTTCTCAAATCAACAACAACATCATATACTGATCCAGCCGCAACTCGTACAAGTTTTGCTTGTGGTTTCTGAGTTTGAAAATGGAGACCACGGAGAACTCATTTATTACTTTTCGAGTGGTTATCTTGAACAAAGAGCGATGAGATTCCAATTTTTTCAAATTCTACGGTCGAATATGTTTCCATAAAAAAACCTCTCTCATCTCAAAATACCTGTGGTTCTATAAGAAAACAATCCTGTAATGTTGTATTTGATTTTTTAAAAGCCATACCTATTGAATAAGTGATATAAGATATTTTCCATATTCATTTTTCATCATGGGCTTTGCAAGTATTCGAATATCTTCGGGAGAGATCCAACCCATACGATATGCAATCTCTTCAGGACATCAGACCTGAAGTCACTGGCGCTTCTGAAGTATAGAAATAAAATTTGCAGCATCCATCATACTATCATGCGTACCCGTATCAAGCCAGGCGTATCAACGGTTCATAATCTCTACTTTTAGATTATTCTGTTTCAGATATTGTGCATTTACCGATGTAATCTCAAGCTCTCCACGTTCACTTGGTTCTATATTTTTTGCTATTTCGACGACATCATTGGTATAAAAATACAATCCAACTACAGCAAAATTTGATTTTGGTTCGTGCGGTTTCTCTTCTATAGAGAGTGCGTTCCGTTCACTATCAAACTCGACCACTCCATAGCGTTCAGGATCAGATACTTCATATCAAAACACGATAGACTTCCGTTCTTTCGTAACCGTTGCTACACTCTCTTGAAGAAGTTGTGAAAGACCATCTCCATAGAATATATTATCTCATAAGACAAGACATACATCATCTGTTCCGATAAAATCTTTCCCGATAAGAAAAGCCTGTGCGAGTCCATCTGGAGAGGGCTGTATAGCATAGGTAAGATCTATTCCCCATTGCGCTCCAGTACCCAATAATCGCTTAAATCCCGCTTGATCTTCTTGTGTTGTGATGATGAGTATCTCACGAATACCTGCTAACAAAAGAGTGGAAAGTGGATAGTAGATCATCGGCTTATCGTAGATGGGCATGAGCTGTTTGGAAATAGCCATCGTAATCGGATAAAGACGACTTCAAGAACCTCATGCGAGAATAATTCATTTCATAATGATATAGGTAAAATTGAGAGAGTAATTATGCTCCGAGATAATCGTTGATAGTCCGTTGTATACCTTCTTCAAATCGAACTTTTGGACTCCAGCCAAGTTCATTTTTTATTTTTGTTGCATCGATCGCATATCGCTTATCATGACCAGGACGGTCAGGAACAAAAGATATCAGTTCAACTCATTTTCACATAGATTCAAGAAGAATCTTGGTAATCTCTAAATTGGTATACTCATTATTCCCACCGACATTATACACACTTCCTGTTTTTGCTCGAGTAAAAACTTCCCAGATAGCATCACAATGATCCTCTACATAGAGCCAGTCACGTATATTGGAGCCATCTCCATAGAGTGGTACCTTTTCGCCTTTTTGTATCTTAGAAATAAAAAGTGGAATCAAAGAGATGAAATTCTGATTTTTTCCATAGTTATTGGAGCATCGTGTAATCGTATAATCGATTCAGAAGGTACGTCCATATGCCTGTGTAAGCATATCTCATGCTGCCTTCGAAGCGGAATATGGAGATGATGGTTCTAAGTGTGTTTCTTCCGTGAAAAAACCAGATTCTGGGATATCCCCATATACTTCATCGGTAGAAATATAGTGGAATCGATTCAACTTATAGGTACGATGAAGATCGAGAAGATTCTGTGTACCAAGAGCATTTACTTCTGTAAAAAGTCTCGGATTCTTAATAGAATTATCAACATGTGATTCTGCAGCAAAATGAATAACATCAGTTGGATTATATTTCTCATACACACTCCGAAGGAAATCAATATCGCAAATATCTCCATGCTCAAAGCTATAATTTGGTGCATTTCTTGCCTCAAGCGAAATCTTTTCTATATTGCCAGCATAGGTAAGTGCATCAATATTAACAAATCGAATATGGGGAAATAAAAGCACATACTTCGAAAGAAAATTTGAACCAATAAAGCCAGCTCAGCCAGTGATAATAATTGTCTGCATATGATGAAAAATAATATCTTTAGGTCTGATTATAGAGAAAATATGAAAAAATCCAGTTCTATGAAATAAAATTCCCGTATGGAAGTACAACAATGAGGAAAATGAGGATTATATTCTCGTCTCATAATAGCAGGTAGAGAAGTCATCCCTCAAGGAGAGAATTCATGTCCAGTTATACAACCATACGTCAGTAAATATACAGCGTAGTATAGGGGATATATACTATTGAAATAGTTCTATACTATTATTTATAATTGTAAATTGAAAAAATAGAATGTTCTTGAATTTACCCTATTCTATCATACACTTTAAAAAGAATACCAAACTCGTTTTTTGGACTTTTTATACAAATAGATACCAATCTGTCCGTTTTAATAATTTACTTTTATTATATGGCTCATCGTTTTATTCCTTTTCTCCTAGGAATTGTATTGATTAGTATTGCTGGATTTGGGTTTTTACGTGTACAAGCGGTAGTGAATGATACATGATATGGATATTCATGATCCCTTTGTAATGGTATAGAACCATCATGATCTGGAGTAATACTTACTACCAATACACGAATGTGAGTTCGAGATAGAATATGGCGATATGTTGCCAATACTACTCGTTCGACAAATACTGATTTATGAGCGAGTTGCAAATGGACGTGTGCTCCTGGTTTTGTAAAAAGTATTAATACCTGTAAGGTAAACCGACTGAGACCGCCTATTCCACAAAATCTGAATTCAACACATACGAATACAGGATATATCTATACTTGAAGTAATAACGATTGATATTCAAATACATGATATATGTATACAGGAAGTAATAACGATTGATATAGTTATACATGAGGAAATACGAGTCAATGATACGGCTATACAGGAAGCAATAATGATTGATATAGTATGTATTCATGGAATGAATGACAATACTCTTCATGTATGGGAAGTTGTACAAGTGCAAGAAGAACACGTGTAGTAAATTGTAAGAGAAATGACGGAAGAATAGTTCCTGATGCTTTTTGTTCTTGAATAAAACCACTTCCAAGTGTTTCTTGTACACTTGCTTCATGTCCAACGGCAGTCAATGGACAGTGTTGAGCTGCAAATGGAAATACATTTTCTACACGACCTACGGCTGGCTTATGTGTGAATGAAACAGCAAGGGTTGTATCAGGAAATGGTCCATGGAATTGGAGATGTTTTGGAAGAAATGGATGAGAAAGGGTATCTTGTAGTGCGATGAGAAATATCAATGCACCATCAGGAACAACAGCAGGAAATGGCAACTCGAATACGTATCAATCAAATAATTCAAATACTGGAATATCATGTGGTGGAACAGATCCAATCGGACTTGGTGTCATACGGAGCTCTTCAATAGTATGAGGTGTTCAGAATACATCTTGGACATATACACCAAATACTACAAATTCTACAAGTACTAATCTTGGTGCTGCATGTACTTGGACGTGTGCACCAAACTATATTAAAAATACCGCAGGAAATGGATGTATGCGATTAACGAATATTTCTAATCCAGTGACCGTCTGGACGGATAGTTCTCTTTCAGGAACGAAGATAGCATATAACTATTGAGAGACATTATATGGATATGTTGTATGATGAAATCCGAATAATACTTGGGCTTGTCTTGAGTCTCCAAATGCACCGAATAATTGTTCCACAACGGCATGATTTCGAAGATTAACCGCTCCAGTAAATGGGGTAGCTGATGGTTGGCAAAAAAACAATGCAACGGAACGAATAGAACTTCGTACATGACTTCTTATTTCAACTGGATTCCCAAGTTGAACATACCGATGATATGCTCGTACATGACAAAATGGTACCAATACAACGGTAGCTGAATTTAGACTTCTTACAGGAAGTTGATCTTCTACGGCGAATCAGTGAGGTTCAACTCCAAATGGAAATGGAGGATCTACTACAACAAGCCAATGAGGCGAAACACAAGTAACGTGTAGATGAACACTTCCAGCAAATACTATACCGACGTATTATAATGCAAATCCAACAGTAGCTGGACCATCAGCACCTTCAGCATCAAATGAAGTATGGGAATATAATAGAAACTCGTGTGGTTGGACTTGCCAGAGTGGATACTATCCAAATCAATGACTCACTGCCTGTACTACCACATATACCTGTATTGGTGATCCATCTGCTGGAGCCCCTATTACTACCAATGGAGCTACTTGGTATCCAAATAGCTGAGTTGCAAGGCCTTGTAATCTCACAGTACGTACAAGCACAAATTATTGAGTTTCACTCAAGCCAGGACAAATATTTCTTACCCCAGAATATTATTTTTATTCAGGATTAACCTATAATTGGGTTGCTCAATATTCAGCTGAAGATTATACTAGATTTAATAGATCAGAACAGGACTTCAGAGAGCAAGGTCTCTGATTATCAAGAGCCTTTATGACTCGATACTGATATTCATCTATTGCATTCCCAATAACCTCCCCAGCTATACAGAGTCAATGGGATTCATTTCAAGCTGAATATAAAGCAAATTATCAAGGAACTTGGCTTGAATATCCAATATATGTAATGTATTAATACATTCATTTCAAAAATACAACATAAAAAATGGAGTACTTGTTACTCCATTTTTTATTATGTATGCTTTCTTAGGACTTCTTTTCCTAATACCTTTAATATTCCTGGAATATGAAGTGTTGCATTGGCCCTGAGTATATCTCAGTATATCTTATCTTGTGGAGCAATATCTTGCTTGATTCATCGTATAGAAACATTCTCTCGTACAAGAGAATTTATAGCATTCGCGATATCACGCGAATTCGTAAGTCCATACTGTTCTTTGACTATTTTCCAGAGCGTATCTCATTTTACTACCTTGTAATTCAGGTCGTTTGGTACTATTATTTCATCAGCCTCTGGTGCAACTGGAACTCTCAAAGGTGGTACATAGGTAAAGGCGGTATTATTGTCTGGACTATCAAATTGATGTATTCGTTCTGGAAAAGAACGTAAATGAAATTTGCCATTTTCTGCATATCAAAATGCTGTGGAAAATAATCCAGTTTCGAGTGGATAAAAATATACCCGATTATTGGATGGATCTTTTGAAATGGTAAATCCTTTCGAGAGGTCGTATTGACCACTTTGATCTTGAATTATATCAGTGTATGAGCATAGTTTTGCATCAGTATATTGACCAATTAAACCATTCAGTGCTTGAAATGTTGTAGTATCACGAACGGTTATACCATCATCCAATATTGACTTAAATGTCATCTTGAGCTGGTCAGAAACTGGCTCCTTTGCCTCCATAAGGTCACGAAGGACAAGTGATCTATCAGGAGCAACATCTTTTCCTTTGAGCGGGAGGGTATCTTGTGCCATAAATAATGAGTTAGCAAATTCCATATATAGTATATATACAATTATAATCTATTTTGTCAATATAATTAAAAAAGACCGGCACGAAGCCGGTCTAATGTTCCTTGGTGGAGCTTCAGCCTGTCTTTCGATTTTTCGGAAGTCCTTCTTTCCAAACGTCAAGAAGGGGCTTTCGCCGAAAGGTAAAAAATCCAGGTGAACCTTCAGCCCTTGCAGCATCGAGAGAATGAACCGTCGAAGTTTCAGGAGAAGGCGCGCTCGTCTCTTGGGTTGGAACCTCAGTATTGGCCGTAACTTCCTGACCCCCATCAGTACCTTCATGAATCGTCGAAACCGTATTTTGCTGTTCCGCAGATGCAGGAGTGCTTCCTGATTCAGCCTGTGGAGCTACTGAAGCTTCTGAGGCCGAGATTTTCGACTGTTCCGTCGCAAGAAGTGATGGATCAGAGGGCTTTCCAGGAGAAGGGGGAGGAACACCGACATCTTTGCTGATAGCGGTAATATGATTGCATGCCGCAGCAAAAGCTGCTTCATGAATCGCCCTCACCTGAGAACTGGCTGCATCAACTACATTGAGTACATGCTGCCTGAGTCCAGGCGGAAGCGTATCAGGAATTTGTTTATTCCAGTCAACATCACCGAGAAGCTTATTGAGATCATCCGTGTACATTTTCTTTCTCCTAAAAGATAAAATAACGAGAACAATGAGAGACAAAAGGATACCCACCAATAGAATAGTAGATATCATAATCAAGTATGTCTGATATGACATCCTATTTTCCTCCTTTCAAGGATTAGATATTAATACTTATATTTTGTATATTGTCAATATATTTTATTCAAATATTTCATTCTCCCCTTACGTAGAATAGTATAAAAAATCCCCTTCCCTTTCGGGTTGGGGATTTTTAGGAATCCTTCTTGTATTATTATACAAGACTTGTACTTTCTGTATTCATCTCGATGAATTCATGTTGATGATTCATATCCTCATCTCCATCATGTTCATGAGCGAAGAATTCTCCAACATTTCGATTGTTTTCGAAGTATTTGAGAGTAGGAATCAAACGTCCGATAATAACGTTTTCCTTGAGTCCATCCAGGTGATCAATCTTTCGAGAAACAGAAGCTTCCACAAGCACACGAACCGTTTCTTGGAACGATGCAGCTGAGAGCCATGATTCTGTAAAGAGTGAAATCTTGGTAAGACCAAGGAGGAGCTGAGTACCAATTGCCTCTTTTTCTCCAGTTTTTGCAAGTACTCGATTTTCTTTCTTGAATCGGATAACATCAACGATATCACCAGGAAAGAAAGAAGAGTCACCGGCATTGGTAATTTTTACCTTTGAGAACATCTGACGAACGATAAGTTCGATATGTTTCGCATTTACCGTTTGTCCCTGTGAAGAGTAGATTTCCTTAATATCATTTACGATATAGAGTTGTGTCTTGAGTGGACCAGCAACATCCATGAGTGTATGAATATCAATATGTCCTTCTGTTAGTTTCATACCTGTCTTCACTGCATCCCCTTCTTTTACAAGAACATTTCGTCCATGAGGTACTTGGTAGGTAACAACTTCAGGGTTGAGATCTCGAACAGAGATAACACCATTATCAATCTTCATTACAATACCAGCCTTTGTTACTTGAATTTTCTGTCGAGTTTCTTTTGAACGAGCAACAATTTGTTTCTCTTCTACGGTATCACCCTTCTTGATAGTAGGGATCATAGTTTCATCAAGAAGATAGTACTCTCGAAGTTCAAGATTTGTAGCTTCAATAGTAACATCAAGGTATGCATTCATATGTTCTATGCTTGCAACCTTTCCATCGAATGGAGCAACTTGAGCAAGGTATTTTGGTACACGAGCTTCAAAGAGTTCTTCCACACGAGAGAGACCTGCCGTAATATCACCACCTGCTGACGCAACTCATCCCGAGTGGAATGTACGCATCGTCAACTGAGTACCTGGTTCACCGATAGACTGAGCAGCAATAATACCAACTGGAATACCAATATTTGCCATTCGGCTTGATGCAAGATCAAGACCATAACATTTTTGACATACTCCTTCTTCTGTTTCACAAGTGAGTACAGAACGTACACACACGATAGTAGCAGATGAGTCCATGATATCTTTTAATACTACCTTATCTACGAGTGTATTTGCTGGAGCAATAACAACTCCGTCTGCAGAAACTACATCCTTGGCAGTAAATTTACCATAAATCTTATTTTCAAAAGTATCACCGAAGAGTGTTTTTGCATTATTCCGATCAACTTCATCAAAATGAAGAGTTCCACAATCATTTTCACGTACGATAATATTTTGTGATGCATCAACGAGACGTCTCGTCAAGTATCCTGATTGGGCAGTCTTAAGAGCCGTATCAGCCTTTCCTTTACGTCATCCGTGTGTTGCAATAAAGTATTCAAGTGTAGAGAATCCTTCTTTGAGGTTGGATTTGATTGGAAGTTCGATAGTTTTACCAGTAGGCGATACTACGAGACCCTTCATACCACATAACTGAGTAACGTTTCACCAGTTACCTCGGGCTCCTGAATCCACGAGTGAGTAGATTGGATTGGAAGGTTTAAAGTATTTTTTCATCTCTTTTTCGATACGAATCTTCACTGCAGACCAAACTTGAAGTGATTGTACATATCGTTCTTCTTCTGTGATATACCCTTTCCAGAACGCTTTTTGGATTTCCTTGATTTTATCTTCCCCTTCTTTTACAAAGTCTTGTTTTTCATCTGGAATAATCATATCTGCCATGGAAACCGTCAACCCAGAGAGGGTTGCATACTTAAATCCAAGATTCTTGATAGCATCAGCAAGGTATGCTGTTTCTTCTCCTCCAAGTACATCAAAAGCACGAGAAAGGAGACGTTTTGCAGCACTCTTACCAATAGTTTCATTTACAAAGCGAAGATTTTCAGGAAGTACTTGATTGAATAGGTAACGTCCATAGGTAGTTTCGATAATTCCTTCTGGCGTACGGAGACGAATCGGAGTATGAAGTTTGATAACATCATTGTCATATGCCATCATCGCATCATCACCACTTGCATATGCATATTGGAATTCACCCTCGTCCATACGAGTGAGGTAGTAACATCCAAGAATCATATCCTGAGAAGGTGCAACGATTGGTTCTCCATTGGATGGATTCAGCATATTCTTAGAAGTAACCATGAGGTTAGCTGCTTCGTTTTGTGCTTCCATCGTAAGAGGAACGTGTACTGCCATCTGATCTCAGTCGAAATCGGCATTAAACGCAGTACAACAAAGTGGATGAAGACGAATAGCCTTACCATCAATCAATACTGGTCGGAATGCTTGAATACCAAGACGGTGAAGTGTTGGAGCACGATTGAGAAGTACATATTTTCATTCGATTACCTCATCCAGAACGTCCCAAACTTCTTTTCCGCGTTCTTCAATAATTTTTTCTGCTTGTTTTACATTGTATGCAATTTCACGAGCAATCAATCCACCAATAACGAATGGCTTGAAAAGTGTCAATGCCATAGATTTTGGAAGACCACACTCATTCATCTTAAGACCAGGACCAACGACGATAACACTACGTCCAGAGTAGTCAACACGCTTTCCGAGAAGGTTCTGACGGAAACGTCCTTGTTTCCCCTTTAGAACATCAGCCAGTGACTTGAGTTTTTTCTTGGTTGCAGTTGTATAACCTGGTCGGTTTGAACGAACATCACCATTTACCAACATATCAACCGCTTCTTGAAGCATACGCTTTTCATTCTTGAGGATAACCTCAGGAGCTCCAAGTTCAGAAAGCTTACGAAGACGATTGTTACGATTGATAACACGACGATAGAGATCATTGAGGTCACTTGATGCGTAACGTCCACCATCCAATTGAATCATCGGACGAAGATCAGGAGGGAGAATCTGAAGAGCATCAAGGATAAAGTTCTCAGGTCGTTGTCCACTCTTGAAAAGAGAAGATGCAAGCTTGAGTTTTTGAAGAATTTTCTTCTGTTTACTTTTTGGTGCTGTCTTGAGTTCAGTCTGATGTTCGGCAATAAAATCACGGAGATCGATACGCTCAAGAAGTGTCTTGATATGTTCAGCC
>CAKZJF010000038.1 GCA_936941205.1 uncultured Candidatus Altimarinota bacterium
TTTGCGTATGGGCGGAAATGGTATTCTGGATACTTTGAAGAGTTATATGCCTGGTAGTAGAAAGGTGTCCTCGACAATAGTTGTTCCAGAGAGACAGGAGCAATCGGAAATAGTTCCCCAAGAAGCACTTATTCCCCCTGTTGTAGTCCTAGAGGAAACCTCGGCCCCCATTCTCCTCTCGTCATCGGTGCAGAAGAAAGTGGATGAAGTGATTGAAGGGAACGATTCGCAGACTATCCGATATTTTCTCATGGAGCTCATTAGAAAAAATACAGGAATACCAACACCGGCAATCAGTATTTCTGAATACAATTCGAAAAAGATTGTTGCGAAAATACCTGGAAAGTTCAAGAACGAGGCATCGATTCCGAAAATACTCATCCAAGAATCGTTGAAAGATAAAAATGTTCATATCGTGGACGAAAGTAAGATCCGAATCGGGAATATCATAATACATCTGGATTCGGCATATTGATTCAATGGAGGGTTTTCCGTGGAAATCGTCAGTACTTTAAAAGCTGCCGATATGGAATCGATCCGAGATTTTTTTGAGCGGGTTTTTTTGAACGAGTACCTGGTGAATGAACAAAATGCTATAAATAGCGCACAGATCCGTGAATTGCTCGAACTGAAAGATGCGGACCTGGTTATGCTCGATGCAAAATACCTGGAGATTACCATTCCTATGGAAAAAGAACTCTCCGTAACTCAAAAAGCATTGGAAGAAATCTCGATTGTCTTGAATAATTCCTCTGATGATTTCAGCGTCAAATATAAAGGATATGGATATTCTTCCTGTTCCCAAGATGATCAGCGGCAATTTTTGGTGCATGATATAAAAAAGCAGTACAAATATGTGATAGATCCGTATTTTGCTGATGGGAAACTTGTTGTGAGAGTCGGTGTAGACTATGGGAATATAGAAATGGACAGGAAGTTCATCGAAACAATTCTAAAAAATTTCATCTATCTCCTCAGTGAAAGTACGTTTAAAAAGAAGAGCTCGCTT
>CAKZJF010000039.1 GCA_936941205.1 uncultured Candidatus Altimarinota bacterium
CAACTGGAATGACATCATCGAGTTTTGTGAGAAGAATCGAAAGGTTCTTGATAATAGTCTTGATTCTTATAGGAGTCAACTGATTGAATATTGATTCGAATCTGACTTCTTCGAGGTTGAAACAAAGAATGATTTTAATAGAAGCTGAAAGACTATGATTGATGGGGTTCGTATAAGAACGAGTAAGCTCCCAAAAGAGCTCCTATCCAATCCAGAACTTTTCAGTGAATACAAAATAGCAATTAACCGTGATTAATTTATGGCAATAAAAAAACCAGTAGTACACGATGATAGTGTATACGATGACTTCTCACGATTTGCATTGAACCATAGAGACCACAACTCAGAACCATTCTTTATAGTAGTGGAATGACAGATTGTACAGAACTATAAATGTGATACACGGTACGAGAAGTTGATGGATGACTATAAGAACAAGGTAGCACAAGGAAAGAAAACTATTAAGCAAAAATAGCATGGATAAAAACCTTATATGAATTCCTGTGAAAAAGGAGTACAAGAAAAAGAAGTCAGCCAAATTTAATGACGTTGAATGGCAGTTCGAAAAAGAAGTATGTGCTCATTTGATATCCAAGTGATACGAACGATTCCATGTTCCTGATAGTTGACTTGGTACGAAACTCCTGGATGAAATAATCTTTTCTCCTGATTGAAGAATATTCTGTATCGAGTTCAAGCAAGTAGAATGATATACATACAACTTGAACAAGTTCGAACCAAACCAAATACGACTCCTTGAATATATGCTTATGCATAGAAACGAAGCATATGTCATGATATACTCACAAGCAGTATGAGACTATTGGGTATGAACCTATGAATATCTGAAGGCACACCAGAATGAACAAGGATGAGTTAAATTATTTACTAAACAATAACAACATGAATATACTATCTTTGTTCGATTGAATATCTTGTGGGCGAATAGCTCTTGAACGTGCAGGAATAAAAGTTGATAAATATTTCGCATCAGAAATAGATAGGTACGCTATACAGGTATCAAAAAAGAATTATCCAGATATTGTACATATTTGATGTGTAACATGAGTAGGTATGTCTGTATGTGGGAGATGAAAGAGGAATTGAAAAGGATTACTATATTCAGATTGAAATGCTTTTCCAATAACAACTATTGATATGATTATCTGATGAAGCCCATGTCAAGACTTATCTATCGCAAAGGCAAACTGAAAATGATTACAGTGAGAAAGGTCTTGACTCTTCTTTGAATATGTCCGAATTTTAAAAGAAGTGAAGCCAAAATATTTTCTATTGGAAAATGTAGCTTCTATGAAGAAATCAGATAAGGAAGAAATTACTCGTATATTGACAGAGATATATCCTGATGTACAATGCTATCTGATAAACTCAGCACTCGTATCAGCTCAGAATCGCAAGAGGCTTTATTGGACAAATATTCCAGGAGTGATAATCCCTGAGGATAAGTGAATATATTTGAAAGACATAATTGAGGATAAAGTTGATGAAAAATATGAGGTTCAATGAGTTGCAATGAGAAACCGTTGAGAATGAAAAAAGCCAGAATATAATAATATCGAAAAAGCGAACGCAATGACAACAGTTCGAACGGATTCAATGATTTCAATAAGAGTATGACAATTCAATTCGGGCGGACAAGGCGATAGAGTATATTCAATAGAATGAAAATCCGTTTCACTATCCGCGAACGGTGGATGAAGGGGGGCAAAAACTGGACTATATGAAGTTTCTCCGATAATACGAAAACTCACACCAATAGAATGTGAAAGATTGCAAACAATTCAAGACGATTACACGGAATGAATATCAAACACTCAACGGTATAAAACAATTTGAAATGGATGGACTGTAGATGTAGTAGCACATATATTTTCCTATATTAAGAATAACTAATTATTTACTAAACAATAATTATATGAATAGAGAAGAGCACGGTAAACAGTTAGAAAAAGAGATAACTAAGATAGCTAAGTATTGGGAGGAAGTGTTTGAATTATATTATAACAAAATTGAAAATGACACTAGACGAATTTGAAGATAAGATTGCTGAGTATGAAGCACGACTCGCATTTATCGCAGAAGAGAATGGATTTAAAGTTCTTCTCATGCACTCAGTAATTGATTCCGACTACAATGTACGAACAGGATGAATTGAATGTGGAACAGATATGACAACTGCTTTACTTCTCTGAGCAGACCAACTTACTTATATCAGAGATTCTTTTACACCATGAAACCAAACGACACCATCCCAGTTATAACTGGTGTTAACAAATTTATTATTCTCTTCAACTGACAGAAGTTTTGAGAGTTTCCAGTGGAGGCATTGAAACTTCCATGTAAAGCATATGTTCCAATCTTTGCAATCATCGACCAACTGTTTAATGTTTCTATGCCGAAGAAAGATAGAAAGGAATTCAGTAAAATGTCAGGGATAGATAACCTCATTGCATGACTTTCTGGACACCTTGATGAATCTATTATGGAAAAATTCATCCAAGAAGATTCGATTATGCAATGATTCGAAGTTGTCCCAGAAAATGAGTATGTAGAAAAACAAATTTCCGATGCAGATATCCTAAAAGAAATAATCTCTTCGCTATCGTCAAAAGAATGCGATGTGGCTTAAACAAGCCATCTCTGAGACATAAAATCCCCTATAACAGGGGATTTTTTTGTGTATCACGTATAAGTATGTACTTGATTTGTTTGTTGTTGAATTTTTTCTTCCTCTTCGTTTCGAAGTGACCTTTCATTTTTGCTAATGTTTTCAATGCATCCATTTTTATCGTATCACTCGGAGCCATAATGTATCACCCATCTCAAGTCGATATTGCTTTCTCTCAATTCTGAGCAAGATACCAAAGTTCTTTTGCAATTTTGGTATCTGTTGCTCAGGCATTGTCGATTACTTCTTCGATTGACGACTCTTCGCCAGCATCTCACTCAAGCTCGTCTTCTTCAATTTCGGTTCTTTCATAGTTCGAGAAGATGTTTGAGGTTGCGCCCCGAATGCTCATTTCCAATTCTGTTTCAATTCAGTCCATTTCTGTGGAGTGTATGGTTCAGTTATCGGAGTTGTCGATGTTGGTATCTCAGCTGATTGTTGTACTACCTGTGATATCGGTAGGTTTCCAGTTCCAGTTCATTGTGGAGTAGGTGATGGAGTAGTTGGAACTTCTCATCGAAGAGTAAGTCCTTTATACAGAGCATCGTATAGATTTGGGAACTTTTGTCAAATGCTTGATACGAGTCATTCAAGACCTGACTGTCTCATTGTAGTGAGAATACTATTCCATTTTACTGCATCTGCTGGGAG
>CAKZJF010000040.1 GCA_936941205.1 uncultured Candidatus Altimarinota bacterium
ACTTGTTACCAGAATGTAGCAGTAGTAAATTGATCATTTAAAAATAATACTACTGGTAATTATAATACTGCAAATTGATATCAAAGCCTTTATAATAATACTACTGGTAATTATAATGTTTGATTTGGTCATTCTTCACTCATTTGGAATACTACTGGATTTCAAAATGTAGCAATAGGGAATTATTCACTCTCCTCTAATATTACCGGGTATAATAATGTTGCCGTAGGGAATTCTTCACTCTCCTTTAATACTACAGGATATTATAATACCGCAAATGGAAACTTCTCTTTGTTATATAATACTACTGGATATCAAAATACTGCACTTTGATATAATGCGCTTTATCGGAATACTACTGGATATAATAATACTGCCAACGGATATGAATCTCTTCGATATAATTCTTGAGGTTCAAACCATACAACTCTTGGTGCATATTCCGCATACCAAATAATTGCTACCGGTTGAACCACTCCAAATACAGCTATCTGATATCAGGCTCTCTATGGAGGATCATGAACTCCATCTGCCAATACTGCCTATGATAATGTAGCAATCTGATACCAGGCCCTCTATGGAACTACAGGAACACCATCAACTTGATACGCAAATGTAGCAGTAGGGAATGGGGCCCTTTTAAGAAATACTTCTGGATATTGGAATTCAGCATTTGGGACCCTTGCGCTCTATTATAATACTACTGGAAACTACAATACAGCGAATTGATTTCAGGCTTTATATTCAAATCAAACAGGAAGTTATAATGTTGCAAATTGAATTCAGGCATTAGTTAATAATATTTCATGAAATTCTAATATTGCAAATGGTGATAGGGTAATGTACTCAAATACACATGGTTCTAATAATAATGCAAATGGAGCATTTGCGCTTTATTCTAATACTACTGGTGACTATAACACTGCTAATTGATATCGGTCTGGTTGTGGAAATACTATAGGATCATCAAATTCCTTTATTGGTCATTATTCAAATACTTCCACTGGTAATCTTAATAACTCAACCGCTCTCTGAGCGAATTCTCTTGTCTCTGCTTCCAATACTATGGTTCTTGGTTCCGTCAATGGAATCAACTGAGCTACCTCTGATATACAAGTGGTGATTGGTTCCGGAGCATCATCTTCATGAGTCTATAAACTCGATGTACAAAGATGATATATCAACTCCTCATCTGGACTTTGTATCAACTGAGACTGTAAGTCAGCATGGAATCAAGTTGGATGATCTCTTCCGAATGGTACACAGGTAGGAAATACCATTCGCTGGACATGAACTGGATGGACTGATTCTTATGCTGGTGATATAGTGGTGAATAGCATAGATATTGGAAATGGGAGTGGTAATTTTGACTCAAATACGGCTATTGGAGTCTATGCTCTTTCTGATAATACAACAGGAATTGGTAATACGGTCTTCTGATATAATTCACTTTGAAATAATACAACCGGTTACTTTAATGTTGGAGTGGGTATGAGTTCTTTATCCAATAATATTTCCTGATATAGTAATACAGCCATATGACATAACTCTCTTCAACAGAATAGTACCTGATATTATAATACCTCCAATTGATTTCAAACCCTTCAGTCAAATACAACCGGTATTTCAAATTCAGCATATGGTCCATCAGCACTTTGAAATAATACAACTGGTAATTCAAATTCAGCATATGGTCAATGAGCATTGTATAATAATATATCCGGTTCAAATCATGTAGCCATTTGATATGAAACAATGGTTAATATTGTAGCCACTGGCTGAACTCAACCAAATACATCTATTTGATATCAAGCGCTCTATGGGTGAATATTCACTCCGTCAGCCAATACTGCATATGATAATGTAGCAGTTGGATATCGTGCTCTTTATGGAACCACAGGAACTCCATCAACTGGATATCAGAATGTTGCAGTGGGGAATAGTACGCTTTTAAAAAACACATCTGGTTTTTATAATACAGCAATCTGACATAATTCTCTTATGGAGAATACAATTTGAACGAGAAATACTGCGTTATGAAGTGAAGCACTCATGTTAAATACGACAGGAAGTTATAATACAGCAGTATGAAGAGACGCCCTCTATACTAATACAGCAGGGTATGAAAATTCCACTTTAGGATATGTATCATTATTTTTAAATACGACCGGTTACTATAATTCCGCATTTGGAAATCAGGCAATGAGAAATAATACTACAGGGGATTCAAATGTTGCTTTTTGAAGAAATGCTCTCCGAGAAAATACGATTGGCTCAAACCATACAGCACTTGGGTTTGAATCGAGTAAGTATATGAATTCCAATGGTTGAACACAACCAAATGTATCTGTAGGATACCAAGCCCTCCAAGGAGGAGATGCAGTTACTTATACAAATAATACTGCCTATGACAATGTGGCTATAGGATATCTTTCTATGCATTGATTAAATGGAATTTGATCAACATGATATAATAATAGTACACTATGAAATAATAGTCTTGAAGATAACACAAGTGGATACTATAATGCCGCAGTTTGATCGCTAGCTCTTCGAAGAAATACAAGTGGGTATCGGAATGTGGCTGTCGGATTTGCTGCATTACGAACTCAAACATGATCAAGTGAAAATACTGCACTGGGCGACAGTAGTTTATATCAAACAACCACATGATATCGAAACACGGCTGTATGAGCTTCATCTCTTGCTGGAAATTTAGGAGGATCATGAAATGTTGCCATGGGATTATCAAGTCTTTATCGAAATACAAATTGATCAAATCATACTGCTATTTGATATCAGTCAGCATTTCAAATTGTAACAACCGGTTGAACTCAGCCCAATACTGCTCTTTGATACCAAGCTCTCTATGGTTGATCTGGAACAGCATCAGCCAATACTGCCTATGATAATGTAGCAATCTGATACCAAGCCCTTTATGGGATTACATGAACTCCATCAACCGGATATCAAAATGTTGCAGTTGGGAATGGAGCACTTTCACTGCAAACAGATGGTAATTGGACAAAATAAAACGGAT
>CAKZJF010000041.1 GCA_936941205.1 uncultured Candidatus Altimarinota bacterium
TATATAAAAATAAATGTCAAATATTAGTACCTAGATTCTAAACTAAAATGCACCAAACTTGATGAAAAAAATAGGCTTAATAGACAAAATCTGGTAGGTTTTCCAAATTAAATTAATCTCTCCAAAGAAGACTCAGTGCTAAACTGAGTCTTCTTTCTTTACTGAGTCATCTATGGAGTTTTACTTTCGGTTTCAGATGGGAGAATTCACATTCAATCCGATTACTTGTATTGATATTTCGACCGATTGTTTGAATAAAACTGAGAGAGACGAATAATCGATCAATATCTCTCAGTAATGACTTGTAAGCATGAAGAAGTCTGGGATGAACATAACGATATCTAAGAGTCTTTGTATCAAGTTCTCGGATCTCGAAATCCTTGATGTACTTTCTTTTGAATTCTTCCAACCACCAAATGAAGGTTACTTTGTCTGTTTTAATCATTTCGTGAGCGATTTTCTTTAATTCCCGATACGATTCTATCCTCGGATGTTTTAGGAGATATCTATCGATGGTTGCAATCTTGTGAGACTGACAAATTTGCACTGGAATATCATAGAAATCACAGATGACTCATTCCACTCCGTTTCTTCCGTCAATCACTGCAAAATGAGGCTTTGGATATCTTTCTTGCCTCATTGTCCGAAGGAGAATTCGATAGTCCTCCAGAGTTTCTTGGAAGATGTGTTTCGATGCAAGTATATCTCCAGTGATTCCATCTTGAGCTACAAGTATTCACCACTGAGTATCTGAGCCCTTCTTTCCGAAGAAGGTTGCATCGAGAATGAGGACGGAGGAGATGTATGATGAGAGATTAGGATTGAGACGAAGTTTCATATTATCTTTTGAAACAAGTGCTCTTTTGATCTTTCTATGCACAGTCGAAAGTGAGTAACCTGTTGTTTCTGTGAGTTCTCTAAGAGTTTGTTTGTGAACAGAATAGGAATGTAGTAAGCGTTTGTCTTCTTTTCCTTCTTGTCGGTTACTATAGAAGACATGTTTACATTCTTTACATCTATAACTTTGACGACCGTTTCTTTGACCATCTTTCTTTACGAGAAAACTATGACATTTTGGGCAGATTTTATTCATAAAATTAAAATAGAGCGGATAAACCGCTCTATTATGAAGAAAACCCAAGATAATAGCCACCTAAAAATGACTATTAAGCCAAAATTTATATGTTCAAATTTTCATTTTTCACAATCATCATAACTCCATCGTCTTCATCGATTTTAATGATCG
>CAKZJF010000042.1 GCA_936941205.1 uncultured Candidatus Altimarinota bacterium
CGAGATTCTAATATTGTAGCTCGCTTATCTGTTCCAATTGGACCATTCCGAGAACAAATGAAAAAAGCACACGAACTTGTTTTAAAAGATATTATTGCCATCCATAATCTTTCAGAAGTGGAAAAAATGGAAAAAAATCATTGCTACACGCATAAAAATATATTTGTCTTTACAGCTGATGATGGATGGTCTGATACTTATGATATACTTGCACCAATAGCCCGTGAATATAAAATTCCTTTTTCGTTTAGTATTATTAGTGGAAAACTTGATGTGCCTGGTTTTATAACTACTACACAATTAAAAGAGCTTATCAAAAATCCACTCTTTTCCATAATGTCACATTCTATAAATCATCTTGATCAAGGGAAAATCCCAAGAGAAACAGAGAAACAAGAAATGTGTGATTCAAAAAACATCCTAGAATCCCTTACTCAAAAACCTATAAATACTTTTATCTATCCTGCAGGAAGAATGTCTGCATCTTCACAAGAAATTGCAAAAGAATGTGGATATACGTATGCATTTACCACAAATTTCTGAATTTCATATGAGAAAAGTAAAACAAAATACGATATTAATCGATATCGCATAAGTGATAGTACCCTTCCTTCGTTTTTTGAATATCTCATTTCTCTAAAAAATAACAATTCTTCTTTCTCATGAACTCAAAATTCACAAACTGATAGTGGTGTAAACTGGAATAACTATTTACAAGTAACCAAATAATTTTATGAAACAATGTACCCTTATATTTCCATTGAATGAACAATGAGAAATTCTCCTCGGTATGAAGAAGCGTTGATTTGGAATGGGAAAATGGAATGGCCTCTGATGAAAAAAAGAACCACACGAAACTATTGAAGCCTCTGCGGTACGTGAAATTGCTGAAGAAAGTGGAATTATCATTACAGAGAATCAACTTGCCTTTCATTGAACTATACAATTTATTTTTCAATGAAAAGAAGATTGGAATCAGATTGTATATATCTATTCAATACCAAATTATCAGTGAGAAGAACCTATAGAAACAGAAGAAATGAATCCAAAGTGGTTTTCAATTCATGATATTCCATTTGATTCCATGTGGGAAGATGATCCATTTTGGCTGCCTAGAATGCTACAAGGTGAAACTATTTTATCAGAAGCAATATTTGATGAAAATGGGAAGCTTGCGGAATGGAGGGATTTGTAAAATATACACTACTCTAAGACTATAAGCTCAATATTATCAAGATCATGGAAAACAGATAGAACCCTCTCTACAAATTCATATGATAGGTTTTTTTTGGAAATTGCAGCATTTTCCCAAATAATTTTATAAGATATATTCGTATCTGAGAGAATATCATAGAGTGCATCAAGATTTCATCAAAACCATTCTGGAAATCCAAAAAGAAGACTCAAGTATTGATAAAATGAAGATACATCGGAAAATGCCGTTCCATCAATCGTAATTTCCATATCTAATGAGAACAAAGAGTAACTGATGGTAAATATCCTTCTTGTGAGTCTGTCATTATCTCGGAAATAAGTACTGCCATATCACTATATTCTTTGATGATTGGAAATATTTGTCTTTCATACAATGCAAAGCGTTTAATTTCCAAATCCATTGCCCCTTTACAAACCTCTTTATAAAAAGCATTTGGATCAAGAGAACCAGTAGATTCTTTAGGGAAACTAATTTTTCCACTTGCAGTATATGGGTTTACAGGAATATCAAGTCCATATTTATCAAAGAGTCCTGAAAGCTCGGAAGTTCTTATTTCTTGTTGACGAACAATCATCACAAATGGTCTCCGAAGCGGAAATTCTTGTAAAGAACGAAGATAATACGCATTAAGATAATACTCTCATAAAAGAGCATCTTGTAAAGAGGAGATTACATCTTCTGTAAGTATACGAACGGGATATTCTAAATCTCTTACCAATAAACATTGGATTCATCGACAATTTTCAGAAGAATATTTTGGTATAATCACTTCACTCGAGACAACTGAAGAAGACGTATTGATTGAATCACTATGAAAATAAGCAGAATATACGACCCCAAAAACTCCAAGAATAAGAAATGAAAAGGAAAGATATTTCTTCCATTGATTTCGATAATAATACATACTAAAAGGGAATAAGAAATTTTTACCATCTTATAATAAAGAGAAGAAAAATCAATCTATTCACAGGCATTGGGTATTATAATCGCATTCAAATGAGTTGCTTAAACTGGAAATCAATTTTCTGTAAAAATGGCATCTTACGAAACGTAAGAAATACTATAATCGTCCCAGTGATAACATTAACTACAACAAAAAGAGCATTTTCTATATTCCAAACAGATATAGAAAAAAGGTTTATTATATACATACAGTCTGAAACTATCCACGCTATCTTATCTTCCGTTTCTGGAAAACGAAATAATTTATATGAGATAGAAAGCATTCAGAAGGCGTCCACTATTGTATTAATAATAATCGCATACAGTGGATTATCCGTTCACATCCATATAAGAATACTTATACATGAGATGATCAAAATTATAATCTCAAATTTTGTAATATAGAATTTTCCATAAAAAAATGCTAAAGTTGCTTCAACTATATGGAGAGAGGCCAAAACTCCGATAAGATATATGGACTCTTTTGCTCAGGCTGAAAGAGAAGAAAAAAATACAATACTCATTGATACAGCCATAATAAACCAACCAGTGAAATTGGGAATTGTTTTCTTAGTAAGAATCGTATAAATATATCTTCACTCTACAAGAACTGCTATAAAAGAGGCAATGTATGCAACAATCTCGTGGGTTGAAAAATCCATAACAAATATTTATATAACTCCACTATGCTATCAGCATCTCATTTTTAAAGCAAATTTCATCATATTTGTATAAAGATAAAAAAGATGATAGAATCAGAAGAGTACACCATAAATTTGCAGTATGACAAAAATAATTTCAACTAATCCATCTAACAATTCAATCCTCTGAACTATAATTTCAACTTCAAATGAAGAAATTCACAAATCTGTACAAGAGGCAAAAAGAAGTCAGGAGTTATGGAGTAATAGGAGCATAGACGAACGTATCATTTATCTGAAAGAGCTATATGATGATTTTACTCAAAAAAAAGAAATTATTGCTCAAAGCATCTCAGCTGAAATGGGAATGCCCATACGACAAGCAAGAGATGAAGTACAATATGGATTAACCTATTATGCTTGGTATCTCGAAAATGCAGAACAATACATTACACCAGAAATTACTCGTGAGAATAATCAAGAAATTCATATGGTTGAATATGAAGCTCGATGAGTTGTTGCTGCTATAGCTCCATGGAATTATCCTTTTTCTATGTTTGTTTGGACATGTATACAGGCTCTTCTTGTTGGGAATGTTGTTGTATTCAAAATCTCAAAAGATGTTATACTTACAGGAAAAATAATTGCTGATATCATTTCAGAAAGTTCACTTCCAAAAGCAGTTTGGACAGAAATATATGGAGATGGTACGATAGGCTGAATTCTCCTAGAAGAAGATATTGATTTTGTAACATTTACAGGAAGCACACAAGTGTGAAAAAATATTGCAAAAACTGCTGTTGAAAAAGGAATTTGATGTGTAATGGAGCTAGGAGGTTCTGCTCCGTGAATTATCTGCTCAGATAGCAATATTGATTCCGTTATTGAAACCATATATTTTCTAAGATATTCAAACTGTGGACAAATGTGTGATGGACTCAAACGTCTTATTGTTCAGAAAGAAAGATACAACGAAGTTGTAAGCAAACTTGGAGATATTATAATAACAAAAAGAATATGAAATGCTCTCGATGAAAAAACTGATATATGACCACTTGTTTCAGAAAAACAACAAACTTACTTATCTGAGCAATATAACGATGCACTCGAGAAATGAGCGAAAGTACTCTCCCAAATAGATGAAAAACTTATTCCAAAAGAAGGAAATTTTTTTCCTCCAACTCTTCTTGGAAATATAACGAAAGATATGAGAGTATGGAATGAGGAAGTATTTTGACCAATCCTTCCTATTATAACTTTTGATAATATAGAAGAAGCTATTGAACTTGCAAATGATACTGAATATTGACTCGGAGCTTACGTATTTACAGAAAATATAGAGACCTTTAAAAGTATATCAAAAAGATTAAAGAGTGGCATGATACAAATGAATACACTCAATTACTGTATTCCTGAAAATCCATTTTGAGGATATAAAAACTCATGAATTGGAAGAGAACACGGAAAATGGGGATTTCATGAATTTTGTAATATCAAGGTAACAAGCATTCCTAAAATTAGCCAATAAAATACTATGAATATTTTTTTTGCAGTTTTGAGTTCAATAATATACATTATCTGAGTCATACCTTACATGTATCACTCACTCTATGGAAAAGTTATTCCACATCCATATAGCTGGACTGTTTGGTCAGTATTAACAATAGTAAATACCATTGGACTGTTCCATGAAGAATGAATATCAATTACTCTCTTTCTTCCAATTATTCGTACTCTAGTACTTATAATATGAGCTATAATCTGATGGTATTTTATAAAAAAAATATCAATTCATATCTATGATAAGATTGCACTCCTATGAGCAGGGCTAATTATCTGAATTGCAGCAATATTTGGAATCTCTCATGCAATTATCCCAAGCATATGTATTGATATTCTTGTACTCATTCCGACTATTCGAAAGATTTGGGATACACCTGATTCAGAAGATATAAGCATATGGATAACAACGTCATTATCACAAATATTTTTATTATTATCCATCGAGCATTTCAGTATTGCAGGGAATCTTTTTTGGATATATATTGCATGTATAAACTGATCTATTGCACTCCTGATTTTTCTCCGTCTTCGATACTTAAATCAATGGAAAAATAAAATTCTTTACTTTATAAAAAGAAAGCTCAAAAAAAGGATGATTTCTTGATACAAATTATAAATAAATTATTAACCAAAATAATGATATAGCATAAAATATATTTGTTATACATATAAATATATAGTATAATTTACAAATGAAAGAATACAGTTATGATACATATTTATTAAGTCCATGATTTCAACTCATCACTCAATGATGGGACAGCACAGTATTTATAGATAAAGCAGATTCTTCAGTGATACTGAAATTATATGATCCCTTGAATTATGGACAGGTTGAAAGATATTATCAAATTCAAAGTGAAATTTCCCAAAAATCATGAACTATAGTAGATAACGAAATAGAGGTACAGGTACTTGATCCTACTCATTCAGATAAGTTCACTATTATAGAAAATGAAGATGGGATTCTCGTCGTTCTTCCAAAAGTTGAATGAGTAAATCTATCAGCATACTGAAGTGATATAGAAAGAATAAAAATCGTAAATCGAGTCAAGGATCTATTAAGAAATAGATGAGTGTCTACCTCAGGAGGATTTGAGGTAAAGCCAGAAAATATCATGGTACACGATAGTAACTGATGAAAAAAACTTGTATTGAGTATAACTGATATTTGAGCACGGATTGATGAGTGTTTAAAACAATACTAGAAATATTATATATATCTTTTGGTTCATAGTCATGAACTCACTAGAGTCCAATTTTTTGGTTAATTAAAATGACTTATGGATTGTTGATTCCAATTTTTTATTTAAAATACCAGAATGAATTTAAGAAATATATTTGCTTTTTTAATATATTCACTACAATTGGATGGTCCAAATTCTCTTACAATCGCATGAAATATAGATTGGTCATTTATGTTTCACTACATTATCTGAGAAAAATGGGAGATTTTTCTTTGAAAAATCGTCTGGACCATTTATTAATTCATTTATACTATTTATGAAAACTCACGGAAAAAAATACAACCAAGCAGTCTCACTTGTTGAAGCTGAACGTGCTTACTCACTTGATGAAGCAGTTGATCTTCTTGAAAGAACAAATACTGTTAAATTTGACCCTACAATAGAAATTCACTTTAATCTTGGAATTGATCCACGTCAAGCAGACCAAATGGTTCGTGCGACTATTACTCTTCCAAATGGTACAGGAAAAACAAAAAGAATTGGTGCATTTACTGATATTGGGAATGAAAAAGAATTAAACGCTATAGGAGTACTTATAGCTGGTGGAGATGATCTTATTGATTCTGTACTTCATGGAAAAATTGATTTCGATATTGCAATTGCTACTCCTGGAATGATGAAAAAAATGGGTAAGGTTGCAAAAGTTCTTGGACCAAAGGGTCTTATGCCAAATCCAAAGGCAGGAACGGTTGGTGAAGATCTTATAGCAATCGCTACTGAAATTAATAAAGGTCGTTTTGAATTTAAAAATGACAAACAAGGAAATGTTCACTCTATCGTTGGTAAGCTTTCATTTGGAAATGCAAAACTCAAAGAAAATCTTACATATTTTATAAATACTCTTAAAAGTTCTCGTCCTACTGGATTAAAAGGTGGTGCAGCATTTATTGAAAGTATTTATGTTTGTAATGCTATGGGTCCTGGTATCAAGCTTGACCTTAGCTCAATCTAATCATATACAACAACGGAACATTAAAAATCCCTAAGAATTTTCTTAGGGATTTTTAATGTGCTACATCGATTGCAATAAAATCACCGTGTTCAATCCGTTCTTGATAGAAATAAATAAGTTCATCTAGTACGGAAAATATCTTATCATTCACTCCCTGAGAAAAATCAAAAATAAAAAAACGCTCTCGAGTAAAAGATACGGAACAACAAATTTTTAAGATTTGTTGTTTTTGAAGAGCGGCTACTATGTCATCATATTCCGCCCGGAGAATTCATGTTTCTTTCACCTGTAAAAGAAATACATCTTCAATATATGGAAACTTTGCTTCTGAAAATTCAAGAATTTGATTACATGCAACCCTCTTTTCATCAAGAAGATAACGAATTTGAAAGTGGAGTTCATTCTGTTCAGTAATTGGAAGTTCTCAAATAAGAACATCTATATATGCTTTTCTTATTTGTCATTTCGTTGCATTTGTAGATTCGATGATACTATTCAAGGCATCAAATCAATAAAAACGCTCTTTAACTGCCTTCTCCGCATCGGAGAAGGCATGAAATAATGTAATCATTGAAGATGTCTCCATATATAAAATCCAGTTATATATACTATATACTGCATTTTATATATAAGTCAATTTTTCCTATCCCCTCCCCTTGAAGGCATTAAGGAGCGTAATCTCATCAGCATATTCAATACTTCCTGCATGTGGAAGCCCCTTTGAGAGACGAGATATATGTAAATTCTTCCGTGGAATATTTTCACGGATATAGAGAGATGTGGCCTCTCATTCGATATTTGGATTGGTAGCAAGTATCATCTCATGAATTAAAACATCACTCCTGACTCTTTCAAAAAGATGAGTAATCGTCAAATCCTTAGGCATAGTTCATTGAATAGGTGATATAGATCAACCTAATACATGGTATCTTCAACGATAAATTCCCACTCTTTCTATAGAGAGCATATCAAGATAATCTTCAACGATACAGAGAATAGAGTTGTCTCGTGTTTCATCACTACATATTTTACATAAATGATTACTCCTGTCGGTCATGCCGTGACATGATGAGCATTCAATAATTTCATTCTGAACATCTTGAAGGATTTTCGAGAAATTTTTTACATAAGCACTATTTGCTTTCAGCAAAAAGAAAGCAAGTTTAATAGCAGTCTTTTCACCAATTCAAGGAAGAAATGCAATAATATCAATCAATCGCTTGAGGGTTTCAGGCATAATATATAAAGCGAGAAAGATTATTATTTATTAAAGGTAAGTGGCACATCAACAACTACAAGAAAAGTTGGATTCGCCACATTTGGCATGTTAATTATATGTTGATCTGTTGTTATAGACGAGAGTGATTCAGCTTCTGCAATCTTAATATCTACCAAGTTTTCCTCAAATGTAAGTTTTCGTTGTTCAATTTCTAATGTACGTATCGAATATCCTTTTGTTGCGTTAATATTTAATTGAAGTACATAATATACTCATAAGAATGCAATTATTGTCAGAGATCAAATATATGCCTGAGTAAAAGACATCTTATATTCTTCACGGGCAGCTTTTCTTTCGGAAAAGAAACCAAAGTGCCCTTTTTTCATGACAAGAACGTTTGCTGCGTTCATGGATTATTTCAAATTAATGAATAGATTGTTTAGAGACAATTCGAAGTTTTGCACTTCTTGATCGAGGATTTGTATGAATTTCATCCTCAGAAGGAAGAATTGGTTTTTTGTTTATTTTCTTAAGAAGTGCAGGAATTGTTGTTTGCCCGGTTATTTCATCTATAGTGCCTTTTTCAAATCTTGCAAACGTTTGTTTTATAAGTCTATCTTCTAACGAATGAAAACTAATAACTCCAATGGTACCATTCGATTCTAGAAGTTCAATAGCTTGCTCAAGAGATTGAATGATGTGATCAAATTCCTGATTGAGTGCAATTCGAATAGCTTGGAAAACTCGTAGAGTTGATTTCGGATCAAAACTGGCTCATTCTATTATCGCTGCAAGTTCTTGTGTTGTGTTTATTGGTTTCTGTTTTCTTTGAGAAGCAATTGCCTGTGCTATAAAAAAAGCTTTTGGCTCTTCCCCGTATTTTCTAAAAATTTCAAACAATTCCCTTTCTGGAGTATACGCAATGAGTTCTGATGCTGTTTTTTCTCAGCTCATTCTATCAAATCGCATATCCAATGGGCCATCCGAACGAAAAGAAAATCCTCTTTCTCATTCATCAAAATGAACACTACTTACTCAAAGATCATAAATAATCCCGGTAATAGTATGGATTTGATTCTCTGAAAGAATTTCCTTCAAACGAGCAAAACTTGAGTGTATAAAAATACAAGTAGGAAATTCTCATTTTCCTGAAAGAATTTCTGTACGAATCTGTTTTTCTGCTTTAAGAAGATTCTCGCTATCGCGATCAATACCTATGAATATATCTCATTTTTTCATTTTTTTAATAACCTCTCAGGCATGTCAACCAAGTCCAATCGTTGCATCAACGATTATGTTTCGATTGTTTTCAAAATTAAGACTCTTTACGAGCTCATCACGAAGCACTGAAATATGATACACAAAAATGTTAAAAAAATGTTAAAAATTCAAGGTACAGAACACGTTAATTACTCTATTTCTTTTTTATATGTTGTCAAAGGAAAATAGGGAAAAGAAAAGAGAAAGTATTGACAAATCTATTGTATAATTTTTTAGAAAAATTGTATATAAAAGAAATAGACAATTTTTTAACCTTTGTGGCTATAATTGTTAAAAAAATCAAGATAAATGTAAGTTTTGCGTTTGCAAAACGCACATCTTTTTCTATAATTCTGCAAAATATTCACTTCTTTACATTTATCTCCATGACTTCATTTAAGACAAAAAATATAAACGAAAAAAAGAAACTATTAAGCCCACGATCTTGGATAATAAAAATCTTTGTAAGTATCATTCTCGGAATTTTCGGTATATGATTTGTTTTAGCTGTATGAATTCGAATATTGGGTTGAATTGATTGAGTAAATGAGTTGGCATCAAAAGTAACAGATGGCAGTTGAATAATTAATAATACTATTCAAGCTGTTAAGACACTTACAAAATCAGAATGAACAAAAACAAATATATTATTAGTTGGTATCTGAGGAAAATGACATGATTGATGAGAACTCACTGATTCTATATTACTTGCATCACTCAACACAGAAAAAAAGACGGTATCACTTTTATCTATACCTCGTGATTTATGGGTAAGTTACCCAGGAGGCACCGAAGGGAGGATTAATGAACTCTATTCTTTTGGAAAAAAACAATGAGTTGGTATGCAATATCTAAAAGATAAAGTAACAGAAATTACTGGTGAGAAAATAGCATACTATGGTATTATTGATTTTACAGGATTTAAAAAAGTAGTAGATATTCTCGGTGGCATAGAGGTCGAGGTTCCAGAGGATTTAATAGACCGAGAATATCCAACCATCAATTGGCAATATTCAACATTTGCAGTGAGAAAATGACTCCAAACATTTAATTGAGATACTGCTCTTAAATATGCAAGAAGCCGCCATTCCACGAGTGATTTTAGTAGATCACAACGACAACAGCTAATCATAGGAGCTATTAAAGAAAAATTTCTTCAACTTGGATTCATAAGTGATGCTGATAAAATATTTTGAGTTATAAAAGAAATAGAATCTCATTTTGAAACGGACCTATGAAATACAAACATATTGAGCCTTGCATTGAGTATGAAAGATATACCAAGCAACCGAATGCTCTCTTTTAATTTAAATAATTCCTGCTGAACATCTCATAATAACTGTCAGATGGGGGCTTATCTTTATAGTCCAAATAGAGATTTCTTTTGATGAGCTTCTGTCCTTCTGGTCGAATGAATACAATGAGGAAAGAAAGAAGAAAAATATAATAATACTCAGCGACTTACCTCGCTTGGCTTCAATTATCCTTGATATTTACTCGATAAAAATGAAATAACTATCATTAATGGAACAAAACAGGAATGAATTGGAAATCTTGCAGGAATTGCTCTTAAGAAACTTGGATTTACACTTTCACGAAAAAAACCCCTTATCAGCTATACAGGCTGAATACTTGAGAAAACACGAATTCATGTATATTGGGATGAAGAAACTTCCATTGGAATTAATCCAATAAGCGATACTTATAAGGCTCTTGAACTTCTCGTTGGAAAGGATTTCATCACTCACTCATGATGAAATCTCTATGTAACCGATGATGGTCCTAAGATAGAAATCATTCTTGGAAAGGACTATAAAGATATGCTTCCATTTATCCGATTCTCTACATACGCCTTTACTGGTCCATCGCCTGAAGAAAAAAAAGAAGAGAAGGAATCTTTTCTTTGAAGTGGAAGTATAAATAAGGTACCAACAAAATTATGATCTGGTACTACAGAAAAAATTAAAAAAACTTCACCTGATATTCTCAACAAAACGAATGTATCAGTTCCAAAAAAATGAACAGCAACCGAAACGAATACTTCTCAAATAGATCAAGAAACCGAAACAATAAGCAATGCTCTCTTTCAGTAAATTTATCCAGTATTTTACGTATATAATATGCACCGCTCCCCGAGAAAAATTCAACAACATAAAAATTTTATTAGGAAATATGTCCAACTTTCTCAGTGAAATATTTATAAAAAAATAGCAATCTTATTTTTAGGAGGATTATTCTTTATCTGAGCAATTGGATTATTTATTATATATACGCTTTATTTACACAATCTCCCATCAATCGAAACCATTGAAACACGAGATCTTTCAGAAAGCACCATATTTTATGATCGAGAAGGAAAAGAACTTTATAAGCTGTATAAAAATGAAAAAAGAACATACGTTCCTTACATTGATATCGCTGAAGATATAAAAAATGCAATAGTAAGTACTGAGGATAAGTCATTTTTTACAAATCCATGAGTAGATATACTTGGAATCATTCGAGCATGAGTAAATTTTGCAATTGGAAAAACAGCACAAATCAAAGGAACTTCTACTATTTCACAACAACTTATAAGGAATAGTATTATCTCAAATGAACGTTCTTTTTCACGTAAAATAAAAGAAATTTATCTTTCATATAGACTTAATAGTCGATATTCTAAAGAGAAAATATTGGAATTATATCTCAATACAATTTCATTCGGAAATAATGCCTATGGAATAGAAGAGGCAGCTCATACATATTTTTGAAAGTGAGCTAAAGATGTATGACTCCTCTGAGCTACAATACTTACTTCCCTTCCAAAGGGTCCAACATTTTATTCCCCCTATGCTCATAGGGATAGACTCATGGGATATGCTTATGTATATCAATCAGATTCACCTGATGAAAAAATTACGCTCGATTCGGTTGAATCGAGAAAAAAGTATGAGCAACTGTATAAAACCTTTAAAAATTATCTTTCTGGTTTAACCTTTGAAGATGAAGGATGAAATATTCGTATATGTCATGTTCAGGAATCATATATGAAACCCGGTCGTTTCTCTATATGAGATGATGAATGTATTACTACAAGCAAAGAAAGTTCAAGTATGATGTCTTTCCTGAATGGTATAGTCATATCTGGGAAAAATCCTTCTCAATCATGAAGTCATGATTATAAATTAGAATATGAAGCAGGAAGAAAAGATCTTGTTGCCTCAAATCTTCTAGAAGATGGAAAAATAAACTGAGAAGATCTCCATAAAGTTGTCTATGATGGACTTGAATTTGAGTTTAAGCGATATGCCGAGAATATTCGCTATCCTTATTTTGTATTCTACGTAAAAGAATACCTAGAAGAAACCTATGGGAAAGATCTTGATATTATGAATGGGCTGCGAGTATATACTACTATAGATCCAAAACTTCAAGATAAGGCTGAAGAACTCGTAAAAAAACAAACCGAAATTAATAAAAAAAATTATGGAGCATGAAGTGCTGCTCTTGTGAGTATGGATAATAAGACTGGGGAAATTCTTGCTATGGTAGGATGACCTGATTATTTTGATGAGGAAAACTGAGGAAATAATAATATGATCACAGCAAAAAGACAGCCTGGATCATCTTTCAAGCCAATTGTATATGCTTTGGCAATTTCAAAAAATCCAATCGGACCAGAAACTCCTATCTATGATGTTGATACAAAATTCTGAAAGTGGGAACCAGAAAACTACGATCAACAATTTGAAGGGAAAATGATGGTAAAAACAGCGTTAGATCATTCACGAAATATTCCAGCTATTAAGATGTATTATCTTGCTTGAGAGGAAAAAGAAATTGTAAATTTTGGAAATAGCATTGGAATAAATTCACTGAAACAAAACATGGATTATTGAGCACCACTCTCTATCGGTACTGCTGAACTTAAGCCAATTGAACTTATGCAATGATATAGCGTATTTGCGAATCAATGAAAACTCCAACCAATTACTTCTATTTTAAAGATAGAAGATTCAGATGGAAATATACTTGAAGAACATAACAATATTCAAAAACCAAAACAGGTATTCTCAGCATGAGCAAGTTATATACTTTCCAAAATACTTTCTGACAATGAATCAAGACCAGCTTGGGGAAAACGTTTAGAATTAAAAGGGAGATTTTCTGCAGCAAAAACTGGAACATCCAATAAAGATGTTTCAACAGGAAAGGAAAAAAAGATTCTTCCTCGTGATCTATGGACCGCCTGATATACTCCACAAATTACTACAGTTGTTTGGGCTGGTAATGTTGACGGAAGAGAAACAAAGGGAAATTGTGATGGAATTAATTGTGCCTGACCAATTTGGCATGACTTTATGGATTTTGCCCATATTAAACTTCCAAAAGAAGAATTCATAAAACCGGATTGAATACAAGAAGTATATATATCTCGACTATCTGGAAAAAGAGCACCTGAGAATCTCCCAGATTCTCTCAAAATCAAAACAATTATTGCTACTGATTTAGAAAAACTTGAATTTGACACTCCACCAAAGAGCTTACAAATAGATACACTCTGTAATTGAAGTGTTGGTCCAAATACTCCTGAGGAAGCAATCTGAAATATTTTTATTCAAACAAGCTACCCGGTAATTGATGGATACAAAAAAGATTGGGTAAAATCAATTCCAGGATTTTGAAATTTGTGATATATCGAAGGTTGAGAAGGTACAGGATCAACCGTTGAATATAAAACAGATATCTGTGAACGTCCAACTGGTCCTGGAGATGTTATTATCAAACTTCGTGTTATTGGATGAGGAACTGGCACTACTACTGGACGAAGACTTATTGAGGTTTCTTACACATGAAATCGTCCAATACAAACACTCAGAATACGTCAATGAGACATGTTGAAGTTTGAAACGCTGTATGCTTCTGGTATGAAAGAAATTGGTGTACAACGGGCAGCTATAAATATTGATGAATCGAGTAATATACTTACTGCCGAAATTATCGATAGTTTCTGATTCAAATATACTCAATCAGAAACATTAACCGTTATAAATAATCAAAGTGCTCCAAAAATAGTCATGATAAACCCAAAAGAATGAGATCAGGTTATTAGTATTTATGAGAAATCATTTTTCAATCTTCGATTCTCAACCACTATAGCAACAGCAACAAAAGAAGTTTCTGTTCTTATAGACTGAATAAATTATAAAAATTATACCGAATGAGATGTTTTTACGCTTCCAATTAATTCGGATGGTACCATTCAACCATGATCTCATAAAATCACTATCCGAGTAACTGATGAACTCTTTAGACAAGCTGAAAAGACGGTTCTCTTTACTGTTCTAAAACGATAATATACCTCTATGAAATTAATGCTGGAAGCGAAGGATATAACCTTATGATATTGAAATAGAAATATCTTAAAGCATGCAAATATACAGATCCACTCTGGAGACTTTGTATTTCTCATTGGCTGATCTGGAAGTGGAAAAACAAGTCTCATAAAGACTTTTATTGGTGATCTAAACCCAAAACATGGTACGTTACAAACAGGATTTTTTGAAAAGAATCTCTATCAATTATCAAAAAAAGAGCTTCTCTCATATCGAAGAAAGATTGGTATCGTATTTCAAGACTTCAAACTTCTTCATAATAAAACAGTACGGGAAAATGTTGCATTTGCAATGGAAGTATGTTGATATTCTGATACCATCATACATGAAAAAGTTCCTGAAATTCTATCTCAAGTAGGACTTCTCGCAAAAAAAGATAAATTTATTGAAGCTCTTTCATGAGGAGAAGTGCAACGAGTAAGTATTGCTCGAGCACTCATCCATAATCCTGAAATTATTATTGGGGATGAACCAACTGGAAACCTTGATCCAAAAAATGCAAAAGAAATTATCGATATTCTTATTGATCTTAATAAGAATGGAAAAACTATCATTATAGCAACTCATGATGATAGAATTGTGAATGCTCTTAAAAAACGAGTTATTGCATTTCGAGATGGAGAGATTGTATCAGACCAAAAAGAAGGCATTTACTGTTTATAGGAAAAAATGATTAAAGAAAATGAAAGTCTTTCAGAGAAATTTATAACAAAAGGAACGTGGATGTATATATTCACTTTTGTTATTGCACCCCTAGGGTACATCGCGAAAGTAATGATATCAAGAGATCTTTCAGTTGAAGAAGTTTGAGTATTATATGGAGTCATTTCTCTCATATGAATACTTAGCACTTACAGTGATTTTTGACTTTCTGAGAGTTTAAATTTTTTTCTTCCTCGATATTTTCTAAGTAAAGACTATTGAAGGGTAAAGTACCTTCTTTTTCTTACATGAATGGTACTTATATGTACAAGTATACTTATTGGGTGATGACTCTATCTTTCAGCATGATGGATAGCTGAAAATTATTTTAGTAGAAATCATCCAGAATATTTGAAGCTTTCAATGGAAATTTTACAAATAATGAGCTTATTCTTTGTTTGAAATAATCTTCTTCACATTCATTGAAATCTCTTTTCTGCAACTCAAAACATAATATATCAAAAGTGATATGAACTTATACGACTGACAACAACTCTCATCTGAATAAGTATTTTATTTTTTTCTGATACAGGAAATATACTAAACTACACATGGGTGTGGATTATTGGTTTGGGAGTTTGAGTATTCTTTGCAAATGTTGCAGGATTTATTTCATACTATAAGCCCTATCTTGCAAATACATCCATCATCTATGATCCGATATTAAAACGGGATTTCTACAAATATTCACTTGCTACTCTTGTAACCAGTAATATTGGAATGTTCTTACATCAGATAGATATGCAACTTATTATATATTTCTTATGACCTAAAGAAGTATGATACTATTCTAACTATCTATCAATCATTGGAATACCATTCATGCTCTTAAGTCCAATTATAGGTTTTCTATTCCCTGTTATTTCGGAATTATATAGTAAAAATTCTATCGATAAGATTGGAATAATTTACGCAACAGCATCAAAATATTTCACCATCATTGCAATTTGGGTGAGTATATTTTTTATATTGTTTGGAGAAATATTTGCTGTAGCACTTTTTTGAGAACAATTTCACGAATCAGGGAGAATTCTCATATATTCTACTCCATTCTTAATTTTTAATTTTCTTCTGCAGATAAATTTTCAAATTCTTGCTGGAACTGGAAGAATACGTGATAGAGCAAAAATTCTCCTTATAACGATTCCAATCAACCTTATACTCAATCTTATTGCCATTCTTATTCTTCATATGTGAAGTCGTTGATCTGCACTTGCTGTATGACTTTCTTGGATACCGCTCTGGTGGATGAGTTATCGTGCCATTAAGACATATATTACCTGAAAAATTGATTGGAAATCAATAATTTATAATCTTCTATGAAGTATCGCGGTACTTTCGAGTTCAATATTTTTAATATCTTGGTATTATTGTCATGGTATTGAATATAATTTGAGTACATTCAATATAGGATGTACAATATCAAATATACCAGCTATTTTTTTTGCTATTTTGGTAAGTATGATTATATTTCCATTGATAAATATTTCTGAACTTAGATTCCTTAGAAAACTCTTAAGCGATAGAAAAAATAGGTAATAAATAAAAATAAATACCAAAGAAGTCCTATTTTATAATGTATATTTCTTTATGACCTCACTCATCATTTCTGGTTTCCTTTTCTTTGTCTGGAGTATTTTTATAATAACTACCTATTATTCATGATCCTATGGAGGACCAAGTCATATAGAGGCAACGAGTTCTTATAGTTGATACCTTTTGGCTATAATTGGGGTATACTTTGCATATAAAGCTTGGCAATTGTTTATTTCTCGCTCTCAAGAAATTCGATTTGGATTTTGGAAAATACTTGGATATTTTCTGCTTCATCTCTTTATCATGTGTATCTCCTACTTTACACTCCCAGAAGCACAAGGATTGCGTTGATGAGTTGTTCTTTTTATACAAATAATTGGATATCTCATATATCCATTCTTTCTTATTCTTTTATCTCGTGCACTCGGATATAGCATACTCATCAATTTTCTTAATAAATGGAATCTTGAAGATATTCGATTACGTTTACTCGTAGAATCATGAATAGGCTTCTGTATTATTTCAACAATATTTCTTTTTCTCTGACTCCTTTGAATATTTACATTCACCGGAATTAGCATTGCCCTATTGATTCTTACTATCATCAGTGTTCCTGGATGGAAAATAAATTGGGGTGATGTAAATTCAACAAATATTCTATATTCAAATCATAAGAACTCAGATTCATTTATTGATCTCATTAATCCAAGACTCCTTTCAACAGAATGGATGTTCCTCATTATCACTTTTCTTATAAGTGTGAACTTTATAAGTATTGCAAGACCAATGCCAATATGATGGGATGATTTGTGAGTCTATATGAATTGGCCTAAAATGATAGCATTAACTGGCGAAACACTTCAGTGAGCTGGTTTTTATGCTTGGCAAATGATTACTGCAAGTGGGTTTTTATTTTGACATAGTGCTCCACAGGCCTTCTTCATTAATCAAATTGGATGAATTCTTATGATACTAGGGATAATACTCAGTGCTTCCCTTTTACTTGAAGAACGATACGTAAACCAAGATGGAAAGGTAACATTACGAAAACAACTCCTTTCACTTCCCATCATACTTGCTGGAATAATATACGCCATGCCTATGATTGTATTTCAACAAGCAAAGGACATGAAACTTGATCCAGCATTACTCTTTTTTAGTATCACTGGAATTACAGCACTTTGGTATGGTTGGAAGCATGAAAAAATTCCATATAAACGCTTCTTCTCATACTTTTCTCACGAACACCATGAAACAGAACGTCCAATGCAAACCAAGGAAAACTATATTTTTCTTGGAATAATATGAATCCTCCTTGGTTTTGCTTTTGTAGTAAAAATCACAACTCTCATGACTATACTTGCAGCTATTGCATTTATATGTTATAGAACCATTTGATTACTTGGCTTCCTTGGGTTCACTTTTCTCTTCATTGGAAGTTTTACTGGACTTCATCTTTGGGATATGTTAAATGTTGTCTATCCAAAGGATAATCCAGATCTTGTACAAAGCATTACTCTCTGATTTCTATTATTTTCAATATTTACATTTTGAATTGCTATTTGGCGTCATGGGAAAACTCGATGACTTCATACTATATATTGAGTACTCGCATTATCAATAGGAATTCTCCTCCCCCTCCTTCCATGGGTTGGGAAAAATATCGTAGAATCTGAAAAAATATCAGTCTCATCCATGCTTTGGTGATCTGGAGGAACAAAAGTAATAGACTACTCAAGCATCTATTCGAAAGATGAATTAACAACCATAAATTCACAACAAAGAAGCCTTATGTCATCATGATGACAAGTATCTGATGAGGATCTTGGAAGATACTTCTGATATGATAATGGTATAAACAATTATCTTAAACTTCCTGCAAATCTTAGTTTCCAAAAAAATCAATCAGGAGAATATACTGATATTACTTATATATTTCTAGCTCTTATACCAATAATATTTAGCTTCCTTCTTTCAAGAAAAAGTATATTTTCTTTTGTTATTTTCTGAGTAGTTATCAGCTGTTTTCTTTATTATTTTTGAAATAAATTATCTTTTACAGGAAATATTTATACCGCAATTAATGAATTTTTCTGACAGATTAATATTCCATATGGATATATCTATATACTATGATTTTTTCTTTTCTGAGTTATTAGTTTTGATCTTGTATTAACCCCTACTGAGCGCAACAGAAAAGTTCGTTGAATAGCATTATTCACTGCACTCTATTCGTTTATATTCGCAATATCTGCATTTGGTATTGTTTGGTATGGAATCGCCGTATACTTTTCTTTTCTGATATTAGCAGGATTGTCAGCTCTCACTTTCATTTCTTATACAGACGAAGAAGAAAAAAATGAATCACTTATGACCATTAAAATTCTTTTGAGTATACTATTTTTTATAGTAATTAGTACGTATTTTATACGCTCATCATTTCCACATGGTTGGAATAATCTTCGGCAATCTGGATTTCCCACATTCAAGGCAGGTCTAGTAGATCAGGAAACAGCTATTTTTGAATCACACCCGGATTATCTTTCAGTTTTAGCTGAGCTCAATCTTTCAGATGTTTCAAAAACTATACATGATGCCGTTGTAAAAATTAATAATCCTATTCTGTTAGCAACCTTCCAAAAAGATGTTACAGCGATGGAATTATATAGAATCACCCAATGAATTCGCTACGGAAATACTGAACAAATCAAGGCTTTCATCATGAATATAATGAAAGAAAATCCTGAACTTACCGAGTCACTGATTATTATTGGGAATAAAAATCTAAAATCTGATACTGAAAAGCTACAAAAACTTTTTTTTGATCAAGTACTCTATCCTAAAGCAGAAATCGCAAATACATGATGAATTTATAGAATAGGAACTTTTATGACCTATTTTATTCATAAAAATCGTGAAAGATACTTTGATGATAGTCTTGTCTTTGCTTTTGATCAATATCTCTATAACTCAAATCCAGAAATTACTTCAAATAGAATGAAAACACTTGGGTTAAATTATTTTCTTACCGATCTCAATGCAGCAACTATCGATAAAGACCCCCGACATAATCTTACTCGTCGATTCGAAAATCTTCTTAGAACCTTTCGATCAACCAATCTAGAACTTATAGATACTGATAGTGTTTGTCTTCGTCTTGCTATTGATGAAAATAAAAGATGACTTATTAATGAAAGTGCATATCTTGAACTTGGTTGAGTAAATTATGAATCCTACCCTGCAAGTTGATGAACTATTTATCGATGACAAAAGCAAGTTGGTTGCTACAATTACATCCTTAACATGATAAAGGAAAATAAAATCACAAATGAAAATTATTCATACCTTATACCAGTCATGAATGCTCTTAAGGAAAAACAAAATCTTACTCAGGATGAGGTCATTGGAATTTTTCAAAAATATATAACCCATGGATGGTTTGCACTCTTTCGAGTAAAATAAACGTATTCTTCTTTTAAAAAGACTTCTCATAAATTGAGAAGTCTTTTTAAAATAGACATTTAATTAAAATGATATATAATATATATTATAATAATATAAAGCATCATGCCACTGATACAAAGAAATTTTTCATATCAATCAGAACAAGTATCTCTTGAATCTCCACGATTGCCATTGTGGACAAAACAATACTACGCCAGAGCATCAAGTATTTTAGAGCAAGTACAAAACTGAGAAATCACTCCTGATAAAATGGAGGATTTTACCAAAGAGTGGCTTCCAGAATTTTTCTTACAATCTTATCTCCAGGCACGACCAATTCATGAAGAATTAAATACAAAATTTTATAAAACATGATCTGTACGAGATGAGTGGTGGAAAACAATTATGGATATAGGTGCAATGCCTTCGAAAATTTCTCAGGAAAAAAGAAATGCAAACTATGTTCGATGGATAGGAAAGAAGCTTCTTCTTCCAAATGAAATATATGATAAAATTACGGTGGAGGATGCTGAAGATCTTATATCAGACTATATTCATCGTGCTCAAAATATGGTTCGTGAGGATCATGAGATTTTAGGGCTCTGATGAGATTTTAGATCTCCTCATTTTGAGAGAATTCATAGTGAAAAGTCACCAAGAGAACTCTTAAAACTTTTTTATAAATATTCTCATGAAATTCGTTCACTTGATAAAAGTGCACTACCAAGAAGAAAGGCTATAAATATAGCTCTCTATGAGATTATTCGAGTACTCACCTATGCAAAGCTTCTTCTAAATTGGAAGCATAGTCATTCAAATCATACCCTTGAAGATGATAGAACTTTTCTAATACGAAAAGTTGCAGAACTCTGATGAAGAACATTAACAAATGAAGAGATAAATGAAAGTGATAATCCCTTGTATAATGCGACAAAATCACATACTTTATATTGGAAAAAAAATCCACATTGAGGTTATTTCTTTGACTCAGAAAAACCATTTCGTGAATGAAAGCACTGATCAGCAACACTCGAATGAATGAATTTATACGGAAAATTTCGAGATTCTGATGAAAATACCAAGACAGTCCAGCTCCTTCATGCAAGTTTTCGAGATAACAAAAATGATGAACGTTGAGTTGCTAAAGCAATACGAAAAAATCTCATTAGTATGGAAGAAATACTTGATAAGAAATGATTTATATTTGTCGTATCTGATAAAAAAGAAATTCCTTTTCTTATAAAACTGGTTGAGAATGAACTATCGACACTTCGAAGTGGATGGGCTGAGCCTCCCGCTGAATGAATCTCCAATTCTCACTCAGGGGAATCATATAGTTGTGTAAAATGAGTTCTTCGAATTCCACACAAGGTAAAAGGATTAAAAGACGCAGCAAAAAAAATACGCCGAAATGCAGGCTGAAACAAATGAATTAAACAATTTGCTCAACAATTAAGCAATAAGCCCCCTTATAACCTTCTTGTAGAGATACAAATCTATACTCTTGAAAACTATATAAAAGCAGAGTGCGATAGAAGTTCATGAGCACATCATGATCAATATGAAAAGAAACAACGACTGGAAACACTCTCCAAAACTCATCCCGTAAGTATATATGGAATTGATGCGTTTAGAGATATATATGCAGAACCTATACGAAAAAAAGTATCTAAAATACTCAATCATATAGAATCAATACAAGAAGGAAATTCCCCAAAACAAGGCAAGCTATTTTAATACTATGCTATGTCGAGTAATCCATTGTTGAAATTTTTTAGCCGATTCCTTTCCTGGATCTATAATAACTGGAGTTGGTGTATTATGAGTAGAATTCCATATATGAATAATATCACTTTTGATATATGGAAAATGGGTACAACCAAGAATAAGAGCTTCTATATCGGGTGAAAATGAAGCAATATACGATGATAAATGAGTATGAAGTAATTCTTGTGAATATATTCAAGATTCGATAAGGGGTACAAGTTCAGGAGCTCAAACTTCCTCAATATAAATAGAATCATCAAGGAAATGAACTCGTTCTTTATACGCTCGTATACGCACGGTTGCCTCGGTAGCAAGAACTCATATTCGCTTATATCCCATTTCAATAATTTTCTCAGCACCTGGAATCATTACTCCCAATATATGTTTATCAGGGTATATTTCTTGCTGTAACCAACGGAGCGCATGAACACTTGCTGTGTTACAAGCAAGGATAACAACACTCGCTCATCGCGCAAATAACCGATCTACTCAAGCCTTTGTCAAAGAGCGAATTTCAGATGTATCCTTATTTCCATAAGGACAGTTTTCTATATCCATCTCAATAATCATTGGAATATTTGGAAAATACGATTGAAATTCCTGCATAACCAATAATCATCATTTTCAACTATCAAAAAAACCTATCATATGAAGAAGAAAAAAGCAGGAATTTCCTGCTTTTTATATAAAGAATTTTATTTTTTAAGACCAACAAATTTTCTCGCATCACTCGTGTGAAGATTTCTACCAAAGAAAGCAATTAATATTCGACTAATCCACATTGCGGTAAAAAGAGAAAGGACAATACCAAGACCGAGCATAAGTCCAAATCCCTTGATAAGTGAGATACCAAAAATATAAAGAATTACTGCAGAAGTAAGTGAGGTAATGTGTGAATCCCAAATTGCAGTCCAAGAACGATCAAAGCCAACCGCAATAGCCTTTTCCATTGAGTCTCCAGAACGAAGAGCTTCCTTCATGCGTTCAAAAATCAATATATTTGCATCAATAGCAAGACCAATAGAAAGGATAATACCAGCGATAGAAGCAAGGGTAAGAACAATTCCGAAAGATTTAACAATAGCAATAAGAAGAATACCGTAGATAACAAGTGCTAATCCTGCAAGAAGTCAACTAATATGATAGAAATATACAAGAAAAACTATGATTGCAAGCAATCCAAGAAACCCTGCATATAAAATTACTCCGAGAGAATCTCCACCAATTTTTGCATCAATTGTACGTTCACTTGTGAGATAGATTGGTGCAGGAACAATACCGGTATTAATATTATTCGCGAGTTGTTTTGCCTCTACGACTGAGTAATTTCCTGTAATAACTGCACGCCCATCGGTAATTTTAGCTTGAACTGTTGGAGCAGTGAGTAAAGTTCAACCTACATATATCGCAATTGGCTTGTTAATAAGTCGACTTGTTAATTCTCCGAATATCTTAGCTCCTTCTGAATCGAATAAAAGTTGAACTTGTGGTGCGCCAAAATCAGAAAACACAACACTTGCGCGTTCAAGATATTGATCGTTTAATATCTTTCCATCCACTGTTTTTGCAGGAGCCCATTCACTCGGTTTTTCATTTACAAAAATATACTCATAATCGTACGTACCACTCTGACCTTTTGATTTTAAATATACAACCGCATATCCAGCATCTCACAGAGTTACATTTCCAGAAAGATCATATGTCCCTTCCTTATGAGTAAGAGCAACTTCAGAAATATATGGAAACCGTGTAAGTGAATCAATACCACTTACCTGTGCCTCTTTTGGAAGTACTCAATTTGCCGAAGCATAGACAACATTTTCATAATTATCACGGTATTTTGCACCCGCTACAGAAAATGGTAATCCTCCAGCAATATCTTGACCAACCTTATCAGCAAGTTCTTTTCGTTCAGCCTTATCAACAAGAGTAATTTCATTCTTTTGTTCTCTAAATTCAAGCTTAACAACTTTTCAAATTGTTTCTTTTGCACGTGCAATATCTTCCGAATTCTTTTTATTTCTCTCTTGTTCTGTCATTATTTGTGCATAATTCTGGGTTGGAATCTGGACAATAATATGTGACTCATTTGGACCATATTGAGCAGTATGGATAGTAGGTTCCGCAAGACCAAGACTGTTTACTCTTCTTTCTACTACTGATTTTATCCCTTCGATAACATCATTTGCTTGCATAGCTTGACCACTCATCATTTTGGCATTATCAAGATCCACCTTATAATCCAGTTCAACTCAACCATGAAGATCAAGTCCAAGTTTATAGTTACTATTAAAGAACTCGATTGGAAATGTGTATCCAAACTTTGCCCAAGGGAAAATGTAAAGTGCAGATAGAATTGTTAAAACAACAATAAAAGAAATACGATTCTTAAGATTTTTCATAAAAAATAAAACAAAACGGTATAAATCAAGCGGATTATAAAAAAAAGGGGGTGTTTTGCAAATAAAAACGCTATTTTTGCAAGAATTCACAATTTCTGTTATCCTGATATCATTCGTAAGATACTTTTTTCATGTCCCCACTTGTTGAAGCAGCACACACATTTATACTTACATTCTTAAAGCCCTGTGAAACATACCCATTTCATAATCTCTCACACACCCTCGACGTATGGGAAAGAAGTAGAGAAATTGGAAAAAAAGAATGACTTGAAGGTGAGACTCTCGAGAATCTTGAGATTGCTGCCCTATTTCATGATGCTGGCTTTACAAAACAATATAGTAACAATGAATTTCTTTGAGCAGAAATTGCCCGTGATTGGCTCATTGAACAAGGGTGTAATGAAGAAAAAATAGAGATTATTATCCACATAATTATGGCAACTGTTCTTTTTTCTCCTACCAATAGCCTTCAGGAACAAATTATTCAAGATGCTGACCTTGATAATCTCGGAAGAAAGGACTCATTTGAACGTTCTGCAAAATATCTTGAAGAACTTCAAACGATTGGGAAAAAAGATATATCTCCAGAAAGCTACTGGCTCTTTACACTTTCTCTGATTATGAATTTTCATTTTCATACCAACACTTCAAAGAGAAAAAGAGAGAAACAACGACAAAAAAATATATCACTCATAGAGGCATATATCGTAAGTCAAAATTGGAAACTCCCAAAAAAAATCCTCGATGAGATATCGAAGATTTAATTAGATATGAATAGCATCCATATTTTTCCGAACCGTATAAAGCAACTTTCAGAGCCTTTCATGAATACTCCCTTCTGGAAGCATCTCTTTTGCATTTTGTCCAATTCTTGGATGAAGCGACTGAGAGAGAATAACATAGAGAAATTTTCCTTGGTTACTCGCAAGATGATGAAGAATTTCTATTTGTGCAAGCTTCATAGTATCTGAAAAATAGACTACCATAGCATCTGGAAATCGCACCTCTAATGAATGAACCAATCTATATGGAGAAATATCCATAGACGGTCTTCCGGAAGATGATAATTCTGGTGAAAAAATAGCAGATTCACTCGATATCACATCAGTAAAACTCATAGTATTAGTATCTTCGAAATTTTGAACTATTACATGACATTCCCTTTATAGAATGTACTACCCCATTTTTCTTTTGAATTTCTTCACATCTCCCTGAGCGATCATTGTAAACATACATTGTTTCGTATTTATCTCATCGAGCATCTAAACGATAATCAACTGGGGGTTCATATTGTCTTGTTGCACAACCACTAGCGACAGCAAGGGATATGGCAGCAATGAGAGTTCGAATAGAACTTTTAGATCATTCTGAATGTTCATCATGAATATCGGAAGTATGAATAGACATAAGAGAAAAGTAAGAAAAGTAGTATGGAAAGATTGGGAACTTTGTCAATTTTATATTTTTAATACATAACTCGCTTCTTTATTTTGAAGAAAACCTGTTGATATAATTTTTATATACTATTTTATATATTTGTCAATATTATTTTTCATAAAAAAGAATGAAATAGTTTGACTATAAAGTTAGCACGTATATAATCTACATGCTAGTTTATATAATTAGCAAATTTTCAATAATCTCATATCATATATATGAGATACACTTTTTATTAATTTCTTATCTATTTTACCTATGTCTCTTTCTCATGACATGATCGGGCAGATTACTCCCCTCTCAGACCGTGTTCTTTTGAAACCAGTTGAAGCAGATAAAATTACTGCATCTGGAATTATTATTCCTGATAGCGCCAATAAAGAGCGTCCTTCTCTCTATGAAGTTATTTCTGTTGGCCCAGGAAAGATTGATAAAAATGGTCAACAAGTTACCATAGATCTCGTAAAATGAGACCGTGTTATCAGTGGTCAATACTCTGGTGATGATGTAAAAGTCGGCGATACAACGTATAAGATTGTAGCGTTTGAGTATATTCTTGCAAAGATTGCATAATTTTTAGAAAAATAACAATTTATAACTATGTCAAAGCAAATTCACTTCGGAGACGAAGCTCGTCTCAAAATGTTCGCCGGTATGGAAAAAGTTGCAAAAACGGTTGTTGCGACTATTGGACCAAAGGGTCGCAATGTCATCTTCTCCAAGTCATACGGTGCACCACAGGTAACGAATGACGGCGTCACGATAGCCAAGGAAATCGAACTCGAAGATAAGATCGAGAATATGGGTGCTGAGCTTATCAAGGAAGCAGCAAGTCGCACAAACGATGCAGCTGGTGATGGAACATCGACCGCTACCCTTCTTACCTATGCAATGGTAAAAGAATGACTTCGAGAAATTCGTTCTGGTATCAATGCTATAGAACTGAAGAATGGCATGAAAAAAGCCTGAAATCTGGTTGTTGCAGAACTTGAAAATATGAGTAAAACGTTGAATACTCAGGAAGAAATCGAACAAGTAGCTACTATATCTGCTCAAGATAGCGAAGTCGGAAAAATTATCGCTGATGCAATGGAAAAGGTAGGGAAGGATGGAGTAATTACCGTAGAGGAAGGGAAAACATTTGGACTTGAAGTTGAAGTAACTGAATGAATGAAATTCGATAATGGTTATATTTCTCCTTATATGATTACAGATGGAGAAAAAATGGAATGACGTATCAATGATGCTGCCATCCTTATTACAGACAAGAAGATCTCATCACTCAAAGATATTCTTGGGGTTCTTGAGTCCCTCGCAGGAAGTGGAAAACGTGAACTTGTTATTATCGCGGATGATATCGATGGAGAGGCACTCACTGGTATTATCCTCAATAAACTCAAGGGAGTTCTCACTGTACTTGGTATCAAAGCTCCAGGATTTGGAGATAGAAAGAAAGAAATGTTGAAGGATCTCTCTATTCTTACAGGAGCAACTCTTATAACTGAAGAAACTGGTTACAAACTCGAACATGCCTCTATTGAACACCTCGGTCATGCAAAAGCGGTCGTCTCAACCAAAGATAATACTACTATTATCGGAGGAGGTGGAGATAAACATCTTATTGATGTACGAGTGAATGAAATTCGAAATCAGATTGAACTCACAAAATCCGACTATGACAAAGAAAAACTTGCAGAACGCGTTGCAAAACTTGCAGGAGGAATTGCTGTTATCAAAGTAGGAGCAGCAAGCGAGGTTGAGATGAAAGAAAAGAAACTTCGAATCGAAGATGCACTCAATGCCACAAAGGCAGCAGTCGATGAAGGTATCGTCGCAGGAGGTTGAGTTGCACTCCTAAAGGCTTCAAAAGTACTGGAAACAGCAATATTTTCACGAGAAGAAAAAGTATGAGCTGATATCGTTGCTCGTGCACTCACCTACCCAGTACGTCAGATTGCTGATAATGCTGGAAAAGAAGGTGCAGTTATTGTAAATGAAATTATGAAGAATAGCGATCCTCACTACGGATATGATGCTGCTCTTGACGAATATAAAGATCTCGTAAAGGCGGGAATTATTGATCCAACAAAAGTAGAACGATGCGCTCTTGAGAATTCTATTTCTATTGCAGGAATGTTCCTTACAACGGAAGCGCTCATAGTTGATGCTCCAAAAAAGGATGAACCAGCTATGCCTCCAGGTGGATGAATGGGAGGTATGGGTGGAATGGGAGGTATGGGTGGAATGTACTAATATACCGACTAAAATACAAAAAACTCCAGATTCTTTCTGGAGTTTTTTGTGACCTTATTTTCTATGCTTGAGCATTCGCTCGGATACGTCGCATGATTTCCTCTTTCATATGGGCATCTTGATTTTTTTTCAGTAGCATAACAAATTCATCTTTATGGAAGACAAGGAGTTCTACTGGATCAATTGCTATCACGGTTGCGGTTCTTGGCTCATCAAACATAAGCGCAATTTCTCCAAAAAAACCTCCAGGACCGATAATCGCCATTTCTTGATCATTATGAAGTACCTTTACAGATCATGATGCTATAAAATATGCCGACCCATCGGATTCTTCTCATTGTTTTATAATATATTCACCGAGGTTTTTACTTGCTTTTTCACCCATCATGATGAAGTATGCAATCTCATCTTCAGAGAGACCGTCAAAGATATATAGATTTTCTGGTTGGAGTGACATAATGAATGATTTATAGAGTACCTGTATATCGTAGCAAATAATCCAAGAAAAATCAAGAATTGAAAGAAAATGAGGAATTTTTCTATACAAATAAAAAATCCTCCAAAATAAGAGTGGAGAATTTTTATACTGGCAGCAGGTATTATTATTTTAGTTATACTGAAATTCGAGTCATTTTTTTCAAACAGTAATTTGAATGGAATCTTTTAATTTCTTTTCAATCATTGCATCGGCAATACTATCTTCTATAGAATCCTGAATAAAACGGCGTACAGGACGAGCTCAGAATTCAGGGTTATAGGTTTCTTTTAAGAGAAAATTCACTGTTTTCATATCATAGGTCAATGTTATCTTTACTGACTTCATGCGATAAATTAATTCATCGAGTTGAAGCGTAATGATTTTTTTCATAACTCATTTATCAAGAGGATTGAATGTAACAATCTTGTCGATACGATTAATGAATTCTGGAGCAAAATATTCATTTAACTGCCCAAGAATTTTCTCACGAATAGCTGCATAATCATGAATAATCTTTGCTTCTTCAGATTCAGAAACACTAAATCCAATCTGTCTTGCTTTCGAGTTAAATTCATCACTTCCTATATTCGAGGTCATGATAATGATTGTATTTTTGAAGTTTACCTTTCTTCCTTTTCCATCTGTAACCGTTCCATCTTCAAGGATCTGAAGAAGGAGATTATAGATATCAAAATTTCCTTTTTCAATTTCATCAAACAAAACAATAGAATACGGTTTTCGACGAACTTTCTCAGTAAGAAGTCATCCTTCTTCATATCCAACATATCCAGCAGTCGTTCCAATAAGCTTTGATGCAGATGATTTATCCTGATATTCACTCATGTCGATCTTTACAAGTGCCTTAGAATCCCCAAAAAATTCTTCTGCAAGGACTTTTACGAGTTCTGTCTTTCCTACTCCAGTTGGACCAAGGAATAAGAAAGAACCAATTGGACGATTTTGATTGGATATACCAACTCGATTTCGTTTGAGAGAAGAAACTATGGCATCCACAGCATCGTCTTGTCCAAGAATACGTTTTTTAAGAGAATTTGATAAAATTCGAAGTCGAGATATATCTTCAGATTCAAGATTTTTCAGTGGAACACCCGTCATTTGATGAATAACTCGTTGTACATCATGGGTAGTTATATGAAGTCGTTCTTCACGTGGAATGACTCGCTTTCGTTTCTTTTCATCGATTTCTTTTCCAATTTCTTCCAATCGTTTTTTTGCTGTCATGGCTTTTTGATATTGCTGAGAGATGACAAAATTTTCAATATCTTTTTGAATTTCCTGCATTTTTGCTTTTAAATCAGTAATTTCTTTGGAATCAAAATTATATGTCATACTTTTTGTACTACATGCCTCATCAATAAGATCAATTGCCTTATCAGGAAGAAACCGATCAGTAAGATATCGCACGGAAAGAGCAATAGCATCTTCAATTGCATCATCATCGATGATGAGATTATGAAAATCCTCAAAACTTTCTCGAATCCCCTTAATCACCTCTGTAGTTGTTGCGATATCTGGTTCTGCTGCATCTATTTTCTGAAAACGACGCTCAAGGGCACTATCTTTTTCTATATGTTTTTGATATTCAGAAAGTGTTGTTGCTCCAATTAGACAAATCTTTCCTCGACTCATCGCTGGTTTTAAAATATTAGCAGCATCCAATCCCCCTTCTCATCCTCCAGCCCCAATGATAGTATGGATTTCATCGATGAAAAGAATAATTTCATTTTCCATCTTAGATGCTTCATCAATCACTTGCTTAATGCGCGCCTCAAATTCCCCACGATATTTTGTTCCTGCAACCATCGAAGACATATCAAGAGCAATTACTCGCTTTCATTGCATAGCAAAAGGAATCTTTCCTTGAGCAATACGGAGGGCTAATCATTCAACAATAGCAGTCTTTCCAACTCATGGATCACCTACGAGACATGGATTGTTTTTCGTTTTTCGATTTAATACAGAAATGAGACGATCTATTTCTGTATCTCGGCCAATAATCGGGTCGATTTTTCAAATTCGTGCTTCTGCTGTTAAATCCGTTCCAAAAAAATCAATAGCAGGGGTTGGAGATTCTTTTTTTCCTTCTTGTGGCTTATTGATTGAAAAAGGATTTCCTGGTTGTTGAGGATTCGCAGGATTCTCAGATCAAGAAAAACCCTGCTCTAACATTTCCATAATATTATCAATCGGTCCAAAAATATCTCCTGTTGCTCCTGTTTTTGATTGAGCCAATTTGCTTGCCTCAAGAATTTGTCATTCAAAATCTTTTGGACTAATTCCTATAAAATCAAGCAATTGATAAAACCAATTCTCGGTTTGAATGCGAAACATAGCAAGAAGAAAATCTTCTACTCCTGCTTTCGATTTCTGGAATCAAGCAGCAATTTTCATGCTCATAACAATAAGATCCTTTAATCGTTGAGAGATGCCAGCATACTCACCAACTCTTCAAGATTGATATGCATTAAATGGAGGACGCGAAAGAACATCAATTACAATTTCTTTATTTACTCAAAAGCTTGAAAATATTTCAAATATTCATCCCTGTACAATATAAGTCATCTGTATAAATACATCTTCTGGAAGAATTTCTTTATATCCGTGTTGCTTTACTCGAGCCTCAGTATCAAGCATAAGCTGCTTATACTCATCTGTGAAATTTTGAAACATAAGAATAAAATATTTGTGTAAATTTTATGTGAAAGAATAGGGAGGAATATCTTCTTCATCTAACCTTCAAAAGATACCATACAATAGAGGAAAAATCAATCATTTTCACTTGCAAATAAAAAGAGATAATGTGTTGTAGTATATTGCATTTCCCTATATTTACATACAATGAAACAAGTCGCTTATTTTTCTGTATTTTCCTATGCATATTCTCCTAATCGAAGATGATGAGTGAATCATTACTCCGCTAAAACTCTATCTTGAGAATTCATGATTTGAGGTTTCTGTTTGTATGGATGGGTGACGTGCAGTAGATGTTTTTAAAACCGAGAAACCTGCACTTATCATACTTGATCTTAATCTCCCGTGAAAAAATGGAATTGAAATATGTAGAGAAATTCGTACAACATCAAAAACTCCAATAATAATACTTTCTGCACGAGAAAGTGAAGACGACAAGGTAGAACTTCTTGATTTATGAGCAGATGATTATCTCGCAAAGCCATTCTCTCCTCGTGAACTCATAGCACGTATTCATGCTATTACAAAACGTATTGATCAACAAAAAGAACCAAAAAATACAAAACTTCTTTCTTTTGGAACTATTAGTATAGATAACAAAAACCATATCTGCCTCCTGAATGAGAAAGAAATAAAACTCACAAAGACAGAGTTTTCTATTCTTGAATACCTTATAAAAAATGCTAAATGAGTCGTAAAACGCGATGCACTCATGAAAGATATCATAGGGTACGACAACTATTTATACGATCGAACTATCGATACTCATATAAAAAATCTTCGAAAGAAAGTAGATGGCGCTATAGAAATCGAGACTATCCGAGGAATTGGATATCGCATTTCCCTTCCATCAGAAGGATAATAAATTTGCCAATAGAAGGAAGCTCCATAGAATGCTGGGGCTTTTTTTGTTTTTCTATGCTTACCCTTCATTGACCTCAACAACTTTCCTGAGATGTATCCATCTCAGGATCTAAGAATGCTGCACTTCCGCTCATTGCTTCTTCTCTGTATTTTAAAGAATCTGTTTTAGAAAATGTCCCAAGAATTGGAGATGTTTTTACATTTCTTAAGATTATAGAATCACTTGGGGTAAAGGTGAATTTTAGTGGAAATACCCTTACAATGGATACAGAAAATATGTCCATAGATACCCTTGATTTGTGTCTTATCAAAAAAATTCGCGTAGGAATATTTCTTATTCCTATACTTCTAGAACGATTTGGAAAGGTAGAAATCCCATTTCCAGGTGGATGCAATATCGGAAAACGACCAATTGATGAACATATTCATTGATTTGAAAAAATGGGATATACGAATGAATCCTATGATGATATTGTAAAATTTACAGGAAAATACTCAGAAGAATCAATCAGTCTTTCTGCTGGATTTGCAGTTACGGCAACGGAGAATATGATTATTGCAAATGTATTTCGTCCTGGGAAAACAACCATTGAACTTGCAGCGATAGAACCACATGTACTCAATCTTATTCATTTTTTTCAACAAACAGGAGCAAATATAACAGTAGAATATAATCATGTTATCACGATTATATGAGTACAGGAAAAGCCAATGAAAAGTCATGGGAGTGTGATTCATGACTATATAGAAAGTGGTACTTTCGTCATATTTTGAGCACTGGCAAGTAATCCATATATTGATATTCATCATGCAAGAATAGAAGATCTTCGGGCATTTTTATTTAAGTGCAGTGAAGCATGAGTACGATGGGAGGACCTTTGAGACGATACACTCCGTGTGCATAATTCACGCGAAACACTCAAGAGTATAGCTATTCAAACCAATATCTTTCCTGGATTCCCAACGGATCTTCAATCTCCATTTGCTATTCTACTGACACAAGCAGAAGGGATATCACGAATACATGAGGTTCTCTTTGAAGGACGACTCAATTGGTTAGTAGAAATCGAGAAAATGAAATGACATGTTGCCATTATGAATCCACATGAAGCTTTAGTGTTCTGAAAAACCCCGCTCAGATGATCTACCGTTTCAAGTTGGGATCTTCGTGCCGGAGTAGCTATGATAATTGCTGGAATGATTAGTGATGGAGATACTTTTATTACGAATGTAGAATATATTGAACGAGGATATGAGGATATTATTGGGAAGCTTGGGAAACTTTGAGCATCTATTAAAACTATATAACGTACTATCAACTTATGTGATACTGAGATTATACCCCATCAGGGTGAAATCATACAAAGAAACCACTCACAAAGAAGCAACTCCAAAAAATACAACATGCCTATAGCCAAGTTGAGAAGATTACTCTATCGATAAAGGAACAAGAAGAAAAAGAAAAGAAAGACAGTGAAATTATTTTACAAGATATCCTCTAATCTACTATTTTTATGATTTTAAATTTCATACATCACTCAAATGTCCTTGAAAAGGAAATTCCTGAGGTTCTTTGATATTTTTTTAATCCAGAAACCCTTGTATTAAACGATACTCGACTCCTTATAATTCCTGAGGTAATCCCTCATATTCCGTTTGTCGGGGGTTATGATCAAAGGATTCTTCCTATACTTTCAAATACACATGTAGTATTTTCAGAACCAACCAACAATGGGACGCTCGAATATTTTCAAAAACTCGGACTTTCTCAATGAGTAAATATACTTGGTATTCAAAATAATCCAGATATCTCTCTAACAGAAAACATACTCAATACTCCTGATTTTCTTAAAACACTTCGTGAAAAATCCTTCAAAAAAATTATAAATTTCTCTATAGATGCTCGAGTTGAAAAATTAGCCAAAGAAATAGGCGCAGAATGTATAGTAAGTTCTGAGATATCAGAAAAAGCAAACAATAAACTCCTCTTAAAACAATACCTCATAGAAACATGACTCCCAACGGTTGAGGGGATTTTTACGAACAATAAGGACATTATTACCCAATATTTTCATAAAAAAGAGCACTATTTTTTCAAATCTCCACAGGGAGTTTCTGGATATGGTTTTTGGAGTAATCAGAAGAATACTCTCGATGAGATATTACATGGATATAACTGAAAGGAGCTTATCATCGAGCAAGTTATAGAAAAAGAGAGTTCGCCAAGTATTCAATTTTGTATCTATTGAGCAGAAAAAAAGGCAATTATTTTTGGATTTACCGATCAAATTCTTGAGGGAGGACAGCACTATCTTGGAAATAAATCTCCAAGTATATATTTCTCTACAGACAAAGAGATAACTGAGGAATGTCTCCGACAATCAGAGTCTATTATACAGTATATAATTCAAACATGATATGTTGGATTCTGAGGAATTGATTTTATGATAAGTACTGATAAAAAGGTATACGCCACAGAGGTAAATGCACGCTTCACTGGGGCAACCTATCCTGCTATGAGTAGTTTTCTTCTTACAAATTCACTTTCTACCTCTTGGAAATATATTACACATGAGGGAATAGCAAGTACATATCAAGAATACATCAATATATCCATTAAAGAAAAGTGAGAATATGGACTCTTCCCGCTTTGCATAGCTCCTCTTGAAGAATACGGAAGAATACAAGTTCTTACTATCTGAGAACTTGATGAACACGATGTATAAATCGTATTGACTTAATATTAAAGTACATTATAATTAATAATGTACTTATAACTTCTCTCCATTATGCAAAAACTTGCAATTATTTCCTCAGTACAGCCTGGAATTTTTTCCTCAATTGCTCAAAATCCTGATTTTGGATTTACTCCAGAAGAAAAGACAGACGCTCTCAAGAATGAAAAACAAGTATTTCTGGATGCTATCGGTATTCCGAATCTTGAACAAAAAGTACAAATCGAGGTAATACGAGCGATGGATGGAATTCCAAAAAATTATAGTGCAGATGCCTATATATTAGGCGGATCTCCAGCTATGGTAACTGAAAGAGAACAAAAAGAATGGATTGATCGATTAGTTCGATTCGTGGAAAATGAAATTGGAAAATGAAAACCACTTCTTGGTATCTGCTTTTGACATCAAGTTCTTGCAACTGCTGTTGGAGGAAAGGTTGATTGGATGCAGAAACGGAAAATTGGAAAATGAAAAACTGTGACAGGAAAAGAAGATATAGTATCTCTCTGGTCTCATAAGCAGACTGTGACAGATTCTGGAAATGCCACAATAATAGGAAGTGGTGAAGATCTTAGAAATTCTCCTATACAAATGATTCAATATGAAAATGCAACTGGTATGCAATTTCATCCCGAGTTTACCCCAGAGTTCACCGCTTTTCTCGTAAAGCTTATGAAACAACAAATTATTGAGGAGGGCCTAAATGTGAATCAAATACTTACAGAACTCTCAAATATGTCCGAATGAAATCCATCGAGTTATATACTTGAAAAATTCGTTCGAAAATATTATAATCTATAATAAAAGCCCCTTGAAGGGGCTTTTATTATAGATTATTAAGGGATCATCGTTTCAAATGGAATCATAGGTGGAATAAACTTTCCATCTATTTCTTTGTAAATTTCAGGACGTACAATAGAAAATTGCCCCCACTCTTCTGAAATATCACCGTATATTTTCATCATAACATCATAATATGGGAGAGTTCCTTCAAAATTATATTTCCAAGTACCTGGAGTGTTTTCTGGTACAACTGATCATTTTAGAAGAATACTTCCGCTTTGTGTATACAACATTTCTAATCGAGTCCATACATCACTCGTAAGATGAAAAGAAGTTGTATTCTTTTTATCGGTAATATCAATTTTGCATAATTCCGGAGAGAAAAGAACAGAAAAGGATGCTTCCAAGTCATTTCATATAAAAGACATCTGAGTCATAGTGGTATTATACGTATAAGCACGGAACATGTATGTAGCATCATAATCAAAACCAGGAAGTACAATACTGCCATTTTGATACTGAAGTCGACTCTTTAAGATATCTTTTTCGGTTCGTTTCCATTCCAACTTTGAAGGAGGAGGGAGTAATAATAGACGTGCAATCGTATTTACTGTTTCTTTCTTAATCGTAAGAACATAACCAGACCCAGCACGTAAATACGGAGTAAAGAGAGGTTCTGATTCAAGAAGGGTAAGAAGTTTCTGTACCATCTGTATAGAATCATTTGAGCTCATTGAATTATACCCAGCTGGGAAAGGGATACGCCATTGTGTATCAAGATATGGGGAAATAGCTCATGAAATCATATTCATAACACCAGAATCAGAATATACCCCTGTAAAAGAAGAAAGCTGTAAAAATACTTCTCATGAAAAAATAGCAATATCAAGACGAACCGACGCATGTCCTGAAATGATATCAGTATCTTTTTTTAGAAAACCAGAGAATGACATATCCATTGTAAGCTTCTGAGAATTGGCAAGTACTGATGCAATAGAAGTATGTGGTGCAATAGAAAATACTCCACCAAAATCTTTACCAGTAAATTCAAAGTGCATATTTCCACTCTGCATATAGTCTTGAGTCTGAAAACGATCAAGATATTGCTTAAAAGTATGAATAAATCCTTTTTGAAGAGAAACAATTCCCTGTTCGACTTGTAATTTTTCAGAATTTCGAAGAGGAATAGTATTATTTGAGGAAAGAACCGTTGCTACATATTCTCTATATGATTTTATAAGATTTTTTTTATGCTCGATGAATGCTGGAGTATTATGCGTATTTCAATTTCGTAATACATTTGCTATTTGTGTAAGGGTAGCATTTGCTTGAGAAAGAACGGTTGAAAGATATCATCGTACCGTAGGATTTTGGATATTACTCAATTGTCACTTTGTATCACTACGAAAAGAGGTAATATCAGCGGTTTTTGATTCTCAAGCAGAGACAACAAGCGATGAGAATAAAAAAATACACAAGAAGAAAAGAATGCTATTTCGAAAATTCATACACGAAAAGTAAAAAGATACAGTTGGAAGTATATTCGACTCAAACCAAAAGTAAAAATCAAAATAATTCTTTTCTAAAAAACTTGCACATCAGCGAATACGAATACAATCATCCTATCTCTATTTTCCAATATATATGGCGCTTAATCTTGAAAAATTCACATCTGTATATCAATCGCTTAATGAGAAACAACAAGAAGCAGTAGATACTATCTATGGAAGCGTTTTAGTCATTGCATGACCATGAAGTGGAAAAACTCAACTCCTTTCAGCTCGTATTGCTCATATTCTTGCAACTACTGATTATCTCCCTTCTAATATTCTCTGTCTTACATTTACCGAAAATGCTGCAAAAAATATGAGAGAACGTCTCGCAAGCATTATTTGACAAGATGCTTATAAGGTAGCAATTCATACCTTTCATAGCTTCGGAAATGATATATTAAATCGTTTTCGATATCTTGCACGTGAATACAACGATGCAAAGCCAGTTGATAGTATAGAATCATCAAAAATTCTTGATGGAATTCTCCTTGAACTTCCTTGGGATAATCCATATAGGCCTTGATTCCGAGCAAGTGATACTATCAAAGAAGTGCTTGGAAATATTGGAAATCTTAAGAAATGAGGAATTACACCTGAACTCTATAAGACTATTCTTGATTCCAATAAAGAAATCATTTCTCTCCTCAACCCTCTTATAGAACAGTATTGGTGATGAATTGATTCTCTCTGACAAAAAAAAGAAGATAAAGAGAAAAAGATTTCATTATTTAAAGAATTTACAAATAAGGTTCAAGAATTGAACTTTATTAATCAATGATTTGAGAGTTATGAAAACTTTTGAGTCCTTTTTATAAGAGAATTAGAAATTTCATGGGAATCGTATGAATGAGATGGGGGTACGAAGTTTCTCACGGCATGGAGAGATGCTTGGACAAGTAAAAATTATCAAGGAAAACGAGAACTCAAAGAAACTGCAAAAATCATGAAGCAAGAAGCACTGATTGATATTTTTACGAAATATCAATCAGAATTGAAAAAACGAGGACTTATAGATTTTAACGATATGATTCTTGAGACACTCAGGCTTATTAAAACAAATGATGTCGTTCGTATGACTCTTGCTGAAACATACCAATTTATCATGATTGATGAGTTTCAAGATACCAATGAAGCACAAATGCAGCTGATCAATAGCATATTGAGTGTAAATATGGAGTGAGCAAATATATTTGCTGTCTGAGATGATGATCAGTCTATTTACAAATTTCAATGAGCAAATACGAAAAGTATTCGAGATTTTCATGATATATACACTGATACACGACTTATTATTCTCGAAAAGAATTATCGATCAAAGCATGAAATTATTACGGAATCAAGAGCAATTATTCAATCTGAATCAAATAATATTGGAAATATTTTTCCATGAGCCAATAAAAAGTTTGATGCTATTCGTCAAACTGGATGATTGGTACGAAAAAAACGATTTAAAAATGAATTAGAAGAACTATCTTGGATTATTCATGACATTGCCGAAAAGATTTCATTTGGAGTCAATCCTCATGATATAGCTGTTATTACTAAGAAAAATAAAACTCTCGAACTGATTGGCAAATGACTCCTTGAAAAAGGAATAAACATTCATCTTTCGAAAACGGAATCTATTTTTGATAATGATGTTATCATTCTTATATTAAATATTCTCAAATTTCTTCATTCCACCCATGCTGATTATAAAGAGGAAAATGCAGAACTCTTAGTTTCAATACTTTCACATCCTTGCTTCAAAATCCATCGTCTTATTTTCTGGAATATATCAAAAAATATTTATCATGCACGAAAAGAGACAACAAAATCCTGGATAGAAACACTTACTAAACATGAAGATGAGACTATTCGTAATATTTGAAATTTTCTAAAAGAACTTTCTATACGAGCATATACAGAACGTTTAGAGGATATTATTGATTATATTACTGGCGCAAATGAGCTTCATCTCCCTGATGATTACGATGAAGATGGAAAAAGCAATCCTCTTCAGATAGACATGTTCTCATGAGAACGCAAGGATTTTATCTCTCCTATTTATAACTACTTCTTCGCTGGAGGAATAAGTGAGTCATGAAACATTCATTATGCTCGTCATCTTACGAATATACGACAATTTATTGAATCAGTACGAAGCTATAAGAATGGGAAGAGTTTTATCACACTCATTGATTCTATCGAAATTATTCGACTCATTGAAAAATACGATCTTGATATAACTACTTCTCATATTATCGGAAATGAATGACAAGCAGTGGAGCTTATTACAGTATATAAGGCAAAATGACTGGAGTGGGAACATGTATATGTGCCTTGTATTCACAAAAAGGAATATAAACTTGGGAAAATTGCAGGAAGTAGTCTTCCGAAAAATCTTCCACTAGAAGCAGATAAAGATGGAGATGATGATATAGAGCGATTAGTATACACTGCATACACTCGTGCAAAAGACACACTTACTATTTCCTACTCAGCAGTTACACTCGATGAAAAATCTTTAGAACCTCTCGCTTGTATTTGAGCTGAAAATGATTCATGGGAAGAGGACATATGTATTCCTCTTGTATCCCTCACGGAAACTCTTGAAGCTGAAAAGAAAGAACTCTTTTCACTCCACTATCTCTGAGGGGAAAAAGACTTTTTACGTGAACGGATTGAGAAGAATTTTGTTATGAATGCAACTGCACTCCAAGGTTTTCTAAATATTGCCGATGCAGGTCCAGAATATTTTGTATCCAATACCCTTCTTCGTTTTCCACAAGCGAAAAATATAGCAGCATCATATGGGTCGGCTATTCATAAGGCCTTGGAAGATTTTTTATCCGACTATAGTGGAAATAAAAGCTACAAGAAACAAATTCTCTTTGATTCTTTCGAGGAAAGTTTAAAAAAAGAATGATTTGATATCAATACTGAGACAACATACTTGGAAAGAGGACGAGAAAATCTTGAAGCAATCTATACTGAAATTACTGGAAAAACATATGGTGAATTATTCTTAGAATATGACTTCCGTACTGCACATGGGGGAACATTTCTTCCGGTCAATGAAGAAAATGCAATACAACTTACTGGTAAAATCGATCGTATCGAGAAACTCCCTGATGATTCTCTTATAATTACTGATTATAAGACGGGTGGTGGTTTTGATATATTTGATGGACGATGAGCAGAATACGAGAAGATAAAACAATGGAAATATCGACTACAACTCTGTTTTTATGCAATTCTTTTTGAACATTCCCCTCGATGGAAAATGTATTCAAAGAAGCAATATGAACTTTTTTTCGTAGAAAAAAATCGAGAGGAAGATCGGTTTCATCGCGTATTTGAATACATTCAGCAAGGAGAAATCGAAAGAACAAAGAAGCTTATTATTGCAGTTATACAAAAAATTGAAGCACTTGATTTTCCTGATGTTAGCAAATTTCCAAAAACTCTTGAGTGAATTCGAATGTTTGAAGAAGAACTGATAGAATGATGTAGCACTTCTTCTCATGTCTAATCCACATTATCAAAAACTAATTGAACATCTTGAGCATGAGGCTATTGCTTTTATGCAATGATCCAGCGATATTTTAGAATCTCATAAAACCGCTGAACGAATTGGTATGACAACAGATGAATACAGAAATTTTGTTGTTCAGATTTTATTTTGCAGAAATAGACAAGAAAAAAGCTCAATTATACAACAATATATAAACCTTGAAATTTCCTATCTTCTTATTCAGAGAAATATTGAAGCAAGTAATCAAGCATATAAAGCTATAGAGAGAATTCAAAAAAACGCATCTTAAAAGATACGTTTTTTTAGGTACCACCAGAGGATTCAAAAAACCGCACCGGAAACATGTCATACAAGGCTGATGTTTCCAAAAAATCCAGTAAGTACATTCAAAAACAACCAAAATCCAAGTTGTCATGCCATAGAATGACGAACAGAGTAAAGATCTATAAAGAGATATGATAATAGTGCCATTGCAAATCAACTAATTCCTACTGTAACAGAATTCGGTGCTAAAGCAAGGAGTGATAAAGCCACAAATAGAGTATTCATTAAAAAGAAAACCATAAACTCATCACGTTTCATTCGAGACTCAACCTCAGGTCAAATTTGATACAGAAAATAACTATTAAATAAAAGATGGAGAAGGTTTCAATGGAGAAATTGATAAAATATTATCTGAAGAAGAAAGGTTAGATATCATCCAAGATATACATAATATCGGGATATTCCATAATTCATGAACTGAGGATATACATACCACGCTAAAAAAGAGACAGTACACGAAATCAGTATGAATACATGTGAATAGTATTTTATATTTAGAAATCCAAATAATATTTTCATAATATGATTTAATATTAAATATATAGTTAATTTATGGTTTAATAATTTTAATTATCCACTTTCATTCGGGAATACTATCTCACAGAATCCAAGCATTTGTTTCCTTCATAACTGCCGGGGTTTGTCCATATTGTTTAGCCAGGTCGTATATACTTATTCCAGATCATTCTACTTCCTGAAATAGATACATTGGCGCAATAAACTGCTCTCCTAGTATATCTTGTTCATACAAATTATATCTCTGTTCCATTATATATTTAATTGCTAGAATCCTCCATATATATCTTGAAGTTTCCGAATTCAAATCCAGATCATAGTATGAACTCACTCATTGCTCTTTTAAATCTCTTCGTATTCCATTTTCTCATCTATTATATGCAGCAGCTGTAAGTGTCCAATTTCCTAAATCGTCATATATTTTCTTGAGATAGGTTATAGCAGCATCGGTTGCTTTTTCAAAATTATAACGTTCATCAATTTCTTTATCTACTCGGAGTCCGTAGTGTCGTGCTGTATCAGGCATAAACTGCCAAATACCTGCTGCTCCTGCTGATGAATAGGCACCATTTTTTAATGCACTCTCTGCAATAACAAGATAGATAAAATCCTCAGGTATATTTGCACTTCGAAGCTTTTCACGAATATACGGGATATACAATAACTCTCTCTTGTGATAGATTTGAATCTTTTCATAGCTAAATCGAAGATTAATAATCTCCCTTTCGAGCTTCTCACGGTTTATCTCTTTGTACAACCCATCAAAAGGAACCTGTTCACCTGCAAACGTAACAGTATCATATTGGATTTTAACAGATTGAAGCCATGGGGACTGGCTCGATAGAAAAAATAAATAGCCAATACAAGCTGCTAAAATAAACAGTATTCCGAAAATCCCAAAACGTTCTATTCGATAAGACATAAAAATAATCCCCCTAAATAATATTAGGAGGATTATATGATATTTTAGTAAGAATCCAAGATTATTTGCGAAGACCGAGTTTCTCAATAAGAACCTCATATCGAGCAAGTTCTTTTCTCTTGAGATAATCAAGAAGCTTTCTACGCTTTGCTACCATAATAACAATTCATCGTCGAGAATGGTTATCCTTTTTATGCTCTTCTAAGTGACCCTTAAGGTGTTCAATACGATCAGTCAAGATAGCAACTTGAACTTCAGGAGATCCAGTATCACCCTTATGAGTAGCGAACTGTTCCATGATGGATTTTTTAGCTTGTCGTTCCATATATTACGTATTTTTATAGAATAAAAGATATATATCCGGAAAATACACCAGGTATATAGTGATTCGGATTATAGAGAATTCCTTTGGGAAAGCAAATTCTTTTTACAGCACTTGTCTCAGTGTGGCAATATTAAATGCATAATCCATTTTCAATGATCCAAGTACTCAAATATATCCATCAAATCCATCAATTTTTATTTTCTTAACAATCATGGTAGAGCTTTCTAATTCTGGAATAATATTTTCCTCACCAATAAATACAGACACTCGTTGCTCTATGGAAAGATTTTTCAAAAGTTGAATAAACGTATGTTTATTCTCGAGAACTTTTACGGCATTATAGATGTCTTTTCAGGAAAATCATTCTCATTGTTCAAGAAAACGAGATAAGCCCAAATAATAGGAAGCACCCAATGAAGGGATAGTGGCAAATGTTATTTCCTTTGTAATTTTTGTAAGACGACATACCAGATTATAGAGAATATCATCTATTTTTTCATCGCGAAAATACGTATCTGATTGTTGTTCAGCTTCAATAAAAATTGCAGGCATTGTTTCCATGAGATAATCAACAAAAACTCGTAATCAACGAGTAGTAGGAAGTCTTCAAGCCGAATTATATGGTTGGAATATGAGTCACATTTTTTCAAGATGAGCCATATCACTTCGGACAGTAGCCGAAGAAACTTGAAGATCATATTTCTTAAGAAGGGATTTTGACCCCGTAATATCTCAAGTTTTTATATATTCTTCAACAATAATTTTAAGAACATGGATTTTTCTTTGATCAATCTTTCGCATACAAGTATATTATATATAATCACTATAGCAAAAAGAGATAAAAAATCAAACCATCAAAAAAAACCTCAACCATATGGTGGAGGTTTTTTCAGAAGCGTTAACTATACTTTTTTCACGGATACTGTAAAAATTGCATTCTCTTGAGATTGTACAAATACCGTCTCATTATCTTTAAATTTACTGATGTCAGCACATTCATCACTTACAAGGTATTCAACTCAATCAAGGAGAATCTTCCAATCATCTCAAACCTTTTTCAGTTTTGTCTTTTTTCCAATATAGCGAGTCAAGCCCTGTGGGACATCATCTCATGATGGTTTTAGAAATTTTGGTAATAAAAATGCACAACCTCCTCAAATCACTGCAAATAAAATAGACTGAGTAAGTGTAATACTAATATCCCCTACCATCCAAACATAGAGTGCAACTAGAAAGCCAGCAACTGAAAGAGATAATCCATAAAATGTTGCAGTGAGCATTTCTATAATGAGAAAAAACACTCAAACTGATAACCAAATGTACAAAAGTGAAACCATATTCTATATATAAATAATTATTTTGCCGATCAGAACATCTTGGAGACACCAGCCAGTATATCACTATCGAGGATATACTTCGTATTCTGCCCCAATGCTCATTCAATTACCTTTAATTGTTCTTTTGTAATTGCAGCTCATTGAAAGAATTGCTGAGCAGCAAGAGATTCTAATTCAAGTTTTTTTGCCTCAGCTTGTGCGATTGCAATAGTTGCTTGAGCCTTTCATTCTGCTTGAAGAATCTGTGATTCCCTATCTCATTCTGCTTGAAGAATTTTTGCTTGCTTATCACCCTCATTTTTTGTGATTTGAGATTGTTTATATCATTCTGCTTCCAATATAAAAGCTCGCTTTTCTCGTTCTGCTTTCATTTGTTTACTCATAGATTCCTGAATATCATGAGGAGGATCTAGTCGTTTAATTTCAACACGCATAACCTTAATTCCCCATTTTCCTGTTTCACGATCCAATGATTCAAGAAGTCGACCATTAATAAGCTCACGATTGGAAAGTGTCTCATCAAGTGACATAGTACCAAGTACACTACGAAGATTTGTTTGAGCAAGATTTACCACTGCCATAAAGACATTTGATATTTCATATTGTGCTTTGTATGGGTCAGTAATTTGAACATACACTATTCCATCTACCGCAACTCCTACATTATCTTTTGTAATAATTTGCTGCTCAGGAACATTTACGACTTGTTCACGTATATCAACCTTTCGAAGTGTATGAACACCAGGAATAAGGAACACAATACCAGGATCAACTGTATCAGTATACTTACCGAGAAATTCACGAAGACCTACCTCTCATTGACTTATTTTCCGAATAAACATCGGTACAATAATAGTAAAAGCAATGATGAGGACTATAAGAGTTCAAAAGCCTGGCATAGAAATATTGATTAAATAGTAAAAACAGTATAATTGTACCACTTTTATTTACAGAATCAAACATATGTCTCTTAACATTACAACAATTTGATGAGGAACTGGAACTTTCAATGTACTTACAGGATTGAAACGAAGTAAAGAATACAATATTTCCGCTATTGTATCGGTCGCAGACAATGGTGGCACAACCGGTGCGATTAGAGATCAATTTGGTATTCTTCCTCCAGGAGATATTAGAAGAGCCATCGTAGCTCTCTCAAAAAATTCAGATATGGTTCGACAATTGTTCGAATATCAATTTAATGAATCATGAGTTATCGGATGAAATAAAATTGGGAATATACTTCTCACTGCTCTTGTAGACATTACCGGGGATTTTGAACGAGCTATTAATACACTCGCTGATATGTTTGATGTAAAATGAAGAATCATACCTGTTACACTTGATGATATTCATCTATGAGTCCGATTTGAAGATGGTACAGAAGTGATAGGAGAAAAAAATATTGATATCTCAGATAAAAATCCTGGCGAACGTACCCATAATCCAGATCAAAATATTACTGATGCTTTCTTGGTATGAGGAAAATGAGAAATCAATCCACATGCTCGTGAAGCAATTTTAAACTCTGATTATATTATTATCAGTCCTGGAGATCTCTATACAAGCATTGTACCGAATCTTCTTTCCATCTGAATGCAGGAAGCACTGGAAAATACCTCAGCAAAAATCATCTATGTCTGTAATATCATGACGAAGCGTTGAGAAACGACTAATATGGAAGTTATTGATTTTATTGATGTCATTGAACGTTATAGCGGGAAATCATCCCTTGACTATGTCATCGTAAATAATGGTACCATCGATGATGATATTGTCGAGCGATATAAAAAAGAAGAGAACAAAAAACCACTTAAAATCAAAGATCTTTCACTATTTCTAGGAAAGAATTACAAACTGATTGAACGTGACCTAGTAAGCAATACCGACTATGCGCGACATGATCCAAATAAACTCATCCGTGTACTGGATGATATAATTACTGGTTGGATTAAGTAATATTATTGACATATAATTAATATTCTTTATAGTTAAAGAATATACACTCTACTATGAACGCTCGGGAAGAATACACACTCACATGAGAAGCCTCTATATCGCCCCTGGCTGAACGTATTCTTCGAAATATTGAAGATACGGAATTTACGCATTGCTCAGCATGAGTAGAAACATTACGAATAACGGTGTGACATAGTACTTTTCGTGCTATGGAAGGAATACTTCGTCAACAGCAAGAGGGTTTTACAAGTTTTATGCGCCAAAAAGAACGTGAATATATTCAAGGATGTATTCTCGAATGATACCTTCATTCATTCTTTCCTGAAAAGCCAATTCATATTCAACTTGCCTCTTGGTCTGATGATATTTCACATGGAATTGATGCATTTTGCCAAATTGGGAAAATGCAGTATGCGGTCGATTTTACTTCTAATAAGACGCGTATACAAGAAAAGATTGCTTTTTGTCGATCTCGTAATGATAGAAAATGACTTACAAACAGAAATATGTGGATTGTATATATACCTCTTCATGAAATTATACGATTTCATACCATAATCGATGCACATATCTCTCAAATAGATGAACCGAGTATTATGCATGACATATTCAATAGCATATTATGAGAATGACACCATCCTGAATGTGAAGTATATTCTGTAAAAACTGGCCAAACGCCATCCATATTTCTTGATAAATAATCTATGCGCAATACTCCTGAAACATCTATGGAAGAAGAAATGCATTACACCAGAACTCTTCTCAAAGAAGAAATCAATACAGCTCGTGACTATTTTCATGTCAAATACCCACAACTCCCTATACTTCATATAACTGAAGGAGATGAAATATTCCTTGAAAGACTCGAAAGTGACATGTATATTCGTCTCAAACAGCATGAAAAAGAACATGGATGGGATGATGACAAAATGCTTTGAGTTGTTAGCACTCTTTCTCTCCTTATTCGTGGAACTTACTTCATGGATATAAAACGTGCTATACAAAATCTTGAACATGTTCATATGATGGTAGAAATAATTATTGAGGGAGCTCCTCAAAAGATATCACCAAAAAAACCACATTTGACTCGAATAAAATAAGAATCCCCCGAAATTGGGGGATTCTTATTTTATACATCTTTTACTACTATTGAAAGCATCTTATTGGGAATAAATATTTCCTTTACGAGAAGTTTTCCTTCGAGCCATTTCGTGATTTCTGGAGCTTCATGTGCAAGGGCAGAAACTTCATCCTGTGCTACTCAATTCATACAAGTAAGCGTTCCACGAAGCTTGCCATTTATCTGTATTGCAATTACTACCTCATCATCGATGAGCATAAAATCATCATATTCTGGCCATGATGCAAAATATACAGATTGTGCATTTCCAAGATTTTTCCACAATTCTTCGGCCATATGTGGAGCAAATGGATGGAGAAGAATAGCAAATACTTCTTTCCATTCTTTTTGAAACTCACTATCTTTCGGCAATCCTTCATTGAGCAAAATCTGAAGTGCAGAGATAGCCGTATTGAACTTATACGCTTCGATATCTTCTCCTACCTTTTTAATAGTCTTATGAAGGAGTTTCATTACCCTCATATCATCAGAGGCAAATCTATCAGATTTTTCAAAAGTCATGTATGTTTTATCGAGAAATCGACGAATACCAATGAGTCATTTTGTATCCCAAGGGGCTGCATCTTTAAAATCAGAAATTGCCATCTCATACATACGGAGACTATCTGCACCATGTTCATCCACAATATCATCTGGATTTACCACATTCTTGAGAGACTTACTCATCTTTGAGATAATTCGTTTTACTTCTTTTCCAGTTGAAATCTCATAAAACTTTCCATCTTCTCGTTCTTCTACCAGATCCACTGCTACCAATCAACCATTGTCACGTTCAAATGCATACGCAAGAATCATTCATTGATTTCGAAGACGATGGAACGGTTCCTTGGTAGGAACAACTCCGATATCATAGAGAAACTTATGCCAAAATCGTGCATACAGGAGATGAAGCACAGCATGTTCCGCTCATCCCACATAATTATCCACTTCCCCCCAATATTTTACAACATCACTTGCTACCAATGATTCTGAATTCTTTGGATCCATATATCGGAGATAATACCAACAACTTCCTCCCCATTGAGGCATAGTATTCGTCTCTCGCTTTCCAGGAAGATTGGAAGCAAGGGTTACATGTACCCAGTCTGGAACAGTAGCAAGTGGAGATTGTCCATCACCGGCTGGTTCATATTTTTCAACCTCTGGAAGCACTAATGGGAGAGTCGAGTCAATCACAATTTTAGAGTTGATTCCATCATAAATCTTTGAATATATTTTTCCTCCGATAATGAGTTCACGAATATGTCCACACTTACATGATACTCCCTCGGTATTTTCATCTGGAAGTGCATCACGCTTAAGAATATATGCAAGATTCATATCGGTTGCTTGGGAAATATCCATGATATGTGGGAGCTTCTTTAAGTCTTCGAGTGCAAGATGAATGAGTGGAATCGGTTCACCCCAGTATCTCTGGCGAGAAAAGAGCCAATCACGGAGCTTATAGTTTACCTTTTTGTGTCCAAATCCTTCGACTTCAGCTTTTTCTATGAATTTCTCACGTGCTTCAGAAGAAGTAAGCATAGTATAATCTCAAGAGTTCATAAGAACTCCATCATCACAAAATGCCTTTTCTCATCATATATACATTTCAAACATCTTTTTATGATGACTCTTTAGGGTTGGAGAAGAAAGAATCTCTTCTTTTGTCCACCAAGTATTCATATATTCAATATTATCTTCTTCACATTTTTCTCGAAATCAGTCCAAGGAATTTAATTCAACAAAAAATATATAATCAGGATCCTTACAATTTATATTTTTTCGTAACTTGAATCCATGTCCAACCATAATTCAAATCTGTGAAATACTCTTAATATCAGACAATCCACTTTCTTCAAGGATTTCTCTCAATGCTCAATCATGTGGTGTTTCGTTTTCTTCAATTCCTCCTCCTAATAAGCAAATTTCACCATTAGAAAAATTTTCTATAAGAAATTTATTTTCTATTGGATGTCGAATAATCGAGGTAGTACAATGCTTTGTACGAGTAGGAAATCAGTCCTTTGGAATACTCTCTCAAGTCAGTTTATTATACGTAGCAATCACTTGCTTTATTTCTAAATCATACCTCTTCGCAAATGCAAAATCCCGCTCATCATGTGCTGGAACTGCCATAACAGCCCCTGTTCCATAATGACCGAGTACATAATCCCCTATCCAAAGTTGAACTGATTCTCCATTGAATGGATTTATCACATATGAACCCGTCCAGACTCCGGTTTTTTCTTTTCCTTCATTCGTCCTATCCTGGTCAGAACGACTTGCTGCCTCAGTAATATATGCTTCACAGACAGATGATTGCTCATCGCTCACAAAATCATAGACTCGTGGATGATCTGGTGCCATCACTGCATACGTCATACCATATACTGTGTCGATACGTGTCGTATATACTGAGATAAATTTACTGGCATCATCGGACTTTCTCATCTCAAATTCACACCCCTCACTCTTCCCTATCCAATTTCGTTGCATTTCCTTAATTCCTTCTGCCCAATCAAGTTCATCAACATCAGCAATAAGGCGTTCAGCATACTTTGTAATCGCAAGTACCCACTGACGGAGGGCACGTTTCTCTACAAGCGTCCCACATCGATCACACGTATTATCAGAAAGAACTTCTTCATTTGCCAATCCAGTCTTACAACTCGGACAATAGTTGATTGGAAGATCCTGTTCATACGCGAGACCATTTTCAAAAAGCTTCGTAAAAATCCATTGTGTCCATTTGTAATATTCTGGATCCGTTGTATCGATTTCACGATCCCAATCATATCCAAGACCAAGAATCTGAAGTTGACGCTTATAGTTTACAATATTTGCATCCGTAGTAATGCGTGGATGTGTCCCTGTTTTTATAGCATAATTTTCAGCAGGAAGTCCAAAAGCATCCCATCCCATTGGATGAAGGACATTAAATCCCTTCGCATGCTTGTAACGGGTAAATATATCATTTCCTACAAATCCCTTCGGGTGACCAACATGAAGTCCTGCACCTGATGGATATGGAAACATATCCAGTGAATAAAATTTCGGACGAGAAAAATCATTCTCGGTCTTAAAAGTTTTCATTTCTGACCAATATTTTTGCCACTTGGTTTCTAATTCTTTATGATTGTACGGCATACAGAAGTATTAAATATAGATTGATGTACTGTACCCAAAAATACAAAAAATACAAAAAAAAATCCCTTCATCAAAAGAAGAAGGGAGGATTTTTGAACTTGAAGCTCTACGCACCACTCAAAAGCTTTGTAAGTACCCATTGTACTACAGAGTTTGCAAGGAAAATCACAAGAAGACCAATTGCAATCTGCATAAGAATAGTACGACCTTTTTTCACTTTATCTTCTTCACCACCAGCCGTTACAATAAGAAAACCACCGTAAAGACCATATGCAATAGCGATAAAAGCAAGAAACATCATGAAGTTAGAAATAATCTTCTGAACTGCAACATCAGCAGTATTATCCGTTCCTTTAAGACCTGCATTTACTGTATTGCTTCCTTCGAAGGTAATAGCAGCGAAAGTCTGAGAAACAGTGATTGCACTTCCAAGTGCAGAATATCCAATTTTAGAAAGAGTATTCATACGTTAAAATAAAATGAATTAATGAATTACTTAGCAATAATAGCACTATTATTCATGAAAGTCAAAAAAATATCTACTTTTTATTGAAAAAAATCCCCTCTGACCAGGAGGAGATTTTAAATTAAAGCTTTAATGAGAGAAAATTTATACAGCAGTTCCTTCATCAGAAATTGGAGCAACCGTTTCAGGAACGAGTTTTTCAAGAGTTACTGGACGCTTCTTAAATGAAAGAACATATGGAAGAAGTGACATGTAACGTGCACGCTTAATTGCGCGAGCAAGTTCTTTTTGATTCTTGAGTGATACTCCAGAATAGTAACGAGGAATAATACGATTAAACTTTGTAAGATACTTTTTGAGAGTTTCAGTATCTTTGTAATCGATTACGATTTTTGCCTCATCAATTGGGCAAACTTGTTTTTTCTTAATTGTCATAAAATGTAAAAACTAGGAATTAAAATTTAGTATCCACAAGATCGGAGAAGTCATCTATTTCGATATCATCAACAACTTCGTCAGTACCTTCAAAATCTTCACGCTTATTCAAGAAAATAAGTTGAGAAACAACCACTTCTGTTTTGTGAAGTTTTGTTCCATCTTCCTTATCAATAACTCGAGTTTTTAGTCGTCCTTCAATATATACTAATTTTCCTTTTAAAAGGAATTGTTCGCAACGTTCAGCAAGTGGACCCCAAGCAACACAATTTGTGTATTCAGCTTCACTGAGTGACTCACCAGTTGCAGACTTATAGTAACGATTGGTTGCAACTGTAAAAAGTGCAACTTTTTTATCTCCGTTTGTTGTTTTAATAAAAGGATCTTTTGTAACGTTTCCGATAAGAATCACTTTATTGATCGTTCTCATAAATACTAATTAGAAAAAATATAAAAACTACTTCTCGAGCTTCACAAACATGAAACGCCAGATATCCTTCTTGATATTAAAGTCCTTTGTTACATCAAAAAATGAACGACCAGAACTCTCAAGAGTGTAGAGAATATAATAACCAGTACTTGAACGATTAATCAAGTATGCAAGATCGCGAACTCCCCAGTGATCAGCATTTGCAATTACTGCTCCGTGATTTGAGAGCTCAGTCTCAATCTCAGAAACGAGATTCGAACGATCTGCTTCACTCAATGCTGGATTGAGTATCATCATAAGTTCATATGTATTCATAGTATCCTATGGGTTAGCATCTTATCCGGATATTTTTCCGATAAGAAGGATATAAAAAAATGCGTACAAAAACGCAAGGCGGTATTATAGGAAGAAAAATAAAAAAGCAAATTATTCATTCATAATAATTATTACAACCCACAGAAATAAATATACAAGAAGAAAGCAGTGGAATAATTTTGTTTGGAAGAAAAAATATGCTAAAATACTTTTGTACTTATGAACTGTTCACTTTCCGAAAAAATAACTCAATGCTTCATACTCAACTCATTGCTCTCATAGAAGCCTCGTGACTTATTCCGGATGATGCCCTTGAGGTAATTCGTATTTTTCAATGCCTCAACGAATCAAAAAGATGAGAAGTAATAGCGAATTGGAGTACAATTAGCACAAAAATATTACTCCGTCGAGAAGAAATAGAAAAACAGAAGCGTGCCCTCCTTACTGAAACGCTTGAAAAAATGAATACCTATCTTCAGGCATATAATAAAGATGACGATCTGTTTAATAAAAATATTGCAAAAATATAATACTTTCTACCCATAAATACACATATCTATATGGCACACAAAGGACAAAGTAAAATACTCGATACTCTCTTCGGAACTATCGACCCTGCTATTATGAGTCAGAAAGTACAAGAAAAACTTGCTGTATTCCATAATCGATACGAAGAAGTAACAGAAATTATACTTTCTCCAGGAGAACGAGAAATTATTGATAAGAAAATCACTGCCTTGAATGAACGATATCGAGATGGATGTGAGAAATACGAAGCAGATATGAGTGATTATATTCATGAGATTATGCCTCATCCAGAAAAAGAACGAGACTGTAGTCTTGCTTAAAGAAAACCTAAAAAAAATCCACTAGAAAGTGGATTTTTTTCGAGAAATTCGAGAAAATCGATGATTACTTTACATCCTTAAATGTAAACTCTACATGCTTTCGAAGTTTCTTATCATACTTTTTAAGCTTAAGCTTTTCACCTTGAGGAAGATTTTTCTTCTGCACTGGGTAAATATACCATGAAATACCACTTGATGATTTACCGATTTGATATGTGCATTTTCCTTTTGCCATACGAATAATTAAAGAGAATATAGAAAACCGAGCAACGAGAGAGATTATATAGAAATTTTTTATTTGGCAAATTTTCTTTCGAGGAAAATTGCTTTTCTCCTTTATTTGAATACACTCCATGCTTAAAGTTTTTATTTTTTGTTGCAATTCGTATGTTTATTGATGAGGTGGTTGTTACCTTCCGTGCTTGAAAGGGGTGAAATGGAATTATATCATGGAGACGAGAAAAATATATTCCAAATGGATGACCATTTGGTTGAGATGGAGGAAGATGAGGTGATATCATTCTTCGTGCCACTACTCATGAAACCACTCTTATACATTTTCGTCATACAAAAGTAATTCGTTCAGAGGAATGAGAGCGTGGTGGTACAAAGGCTATGCATGGAAGAAACGGTGAAGATCAGATTATAGAAGTTCCAGTTGGAACGATAGTAACTGATGCGGAAGATGATTCTTTTATTGTTGATCTCAGTATTCCTGGTCAAACTTTCTCTCTCTGTGAATGAGGGCGTGGAGGATTTTGAAACGCACACTTTTGTAGTTCTACTCGACAAGCTCCAAACTTTGCAGAACTCTGAGATAGCTGAGAAGAAAAAACCGTAAAACTTGAACTGAAACTTGTGGCTGATGTAGGAATTGTTGGGCTTCCAAATGCAGGAAAATCAACGCTTATCAAGGCACTAACCAATGTTAAACCAAAAATCGCGGATTATCCTTTCACCACTATCATTCCAAATCTTGGAGTTATGGAACATAAAGGACGCTCACTTGTTTTGGAAGATGTTCCAGGACTTATTCCTTGAGCAAGTGAATGAAAGGGTCTTGGAGTTGAGTTTCTAAAACATATAGAACGCACTCATACCTTGGTTCATATGCTTGATATTAGTCAATGAGAGGAAGCAGCTCTTGAAAATTACCACGCCATAAGAAAAGAATTGGAAGCATGGAGTGAAGAACTTGGTGCAAAAGATGAGATTATAATTCTCTCAAAAATAGATATCGTAGATATGGATATGCTCGATGAAATGAAAAAACATATTCAAAAAGCCCTTCCAAAAAAAACAATCTATGCTTTATCTGCTGGAGCCTTTATAGGAACTGATGCATTTAAGGATGTGTTACTTGAACTGATTCCAGAAAAACCAAAAATGGAAGTAGATGATGTTCCTACTGTTATCCCAGAAGTAGTAAAAACCTACGATCTTACAAGACAAAATGATCCAAAACGATGTACGATTACTCGAGTAGATAATACGCTCATTCGGGTAACCTGAGTTCGTATCGAAGAAATTGTTCGTATGACTGATATACGCTATATAGACGGAGTAAACCGTGTCTATGATGTCATGGAGAAGCTCTGAATCATTCGAAAAATTAAACTCATGGTAACAACCGACATGGAAATGGGAAGAAATAATTTCTTTGAAGGTACAGATGACATAGACCTTCCTGAAGTGGAAATTGCTTGAAAAAAATTCTCACTTGATAATATTCTCTTTATGAAAGAAGGAAGAACGGATCGATAGATATTTCCCTCTTTTTTCCCGTGACAAAATAATTCTTTTCTGTACAATTCAGAAAAGAATTATTTTTTTATCTCAAAGCACTATGAAATTATTTCGCACTATTGTGAGCATCCTCTTGTTCACTTCAACTTCTGCCATCTATGCAGATACAACTCCGATGATCACTACACAAATTACTTCACAATGAACAAATAGCTACTGTATGTCTTTTTCCATAAAGAATACAACAAATAGCACTCTCTCAAATTGGAAAATACGATTCAATCTCTTGGCAAGTTCTTTACGAGAAACTTGGAATGGAAATTTTAGTAGAATAAAAAATGGATATGAAATAACACCACTTCAAGGAATTTCACTTGGGATAAACGAGAATATAACCCTTGGTTTCTGTAGCAATCGAAACATAAAACCTACCAATATTACATTCTCAAATCCTTCCATGAGTTTTCCGGTGTATCTCCCCCAAAATGGGTTCGCCATAAAGAACAATCATAATGTAACGGTTGAAGTTACTACATCCGATGTATCTGGAGATCGATACTGTCGAAATATCCGAATTATCAATAAAGGTAAATGACTCATCGAATCTTGGAGACTATCCTTTGACCTCGGAAATAGTATAACTGGATGGAATGGGAGATGGACATATTCCAATGGAAGATATTCTATTACTCCTGAAAGTTGGAATCGAACATTACTTGCATGAGAGATTAAAACACTGGGATTTTGTACCACGGGAAGAAAGGATGGAAACTGGAAACTAGAAACCAGTCTGGATAATCGATATTACAATTCCTATGCTTCATCATTTGGGCAATCTACACAAACGACAACAAATGGAACTACCACAACGGTAGTGAATACCTCAAATGTATTATATGTATGAACCAATAGAACTTACCGAACCATAGCGTCAGCAGTCAATGTTTCATGAGAAGGAAATGTTATTTATGTTGATCCAGGAGTATATTATAATGAAGATATAACTATCAACCGAAGAGTTCATATTATAGGAAATGGCGGAACAGTACGAATTATTGGGAATTCAAATATTTCAAATGGAAAAGCTTTCATTGTTACCAATGCTGATACCATTCTCGAAAATATATCGTTTGAAAATGCAACCGTATCTGATAGAAATGGTGCAGGAGTACGATATCAGTCATGAAGTCTTCTCGTAAAAAATTGTTCGTTTATCTGAAACCAAGAAGGAATCTTATCAGCCAGTAACACGACTGGGAGAATCACTATAGAGAATTCACGTTTTGATAATAATGGATATGGTGATGGGTACACCCATGGTGTGTACGTTTGAGAAATTAGTAATCTCACCATTTCGAATTCAACTTTTACAAGTACAAAGGCAGGTCATCATATAAAAAGCCGAGCTGCAACAACCAGTATTCAAAATAATACATTTGATGATATAAATGCTGATACGAGCTATCATATCGATATTCCAAATGGAGGAATCGTCACAATCAATGGAAATACTTTCACAAAATGAATCAATGCACAAAATCAAACGTTTATAAGCTATGGTGCAGAAGGAATAAAATATAGTTCAAATATACTTGATATCACGAATAACACCTTTCGAAATTTCCGATCCAATGCAATATGAGTGATGAATTTTTGATGAAATACAGCTAATATTTCCAATAATACATTTATAAATGTTGGAACTCAAAACGTATGACCTGGAAACCTCGTCGGAAATACGATACGATAATAAAAAGACCTCTCACGAGGTCTTAAGAGATACAATTATAAACATCATTTTTGAACAGCTCATTCAAGAGAATACACACATTTTCCTGCATCTACAAAGGACTCTACATCTCAACGATTGCAAAGAAAAACATCTCGACCAAATCCATCACCATCACCTGGATATATTTCATCAAATTCGGTCACATCCATATCCAATCTCTTAACCATTTCATAGGTATTATTTTTTTTATCATGGACTGGATAAAATCCAGATTCTTCGGTTTCTTTCTGAAATACTCAATCATGATGAAAAACGGTACGAATTTTTTTTCATCATCATAGTTCCTGTACTGGAGCAAAATATAATGGAGCACCGATGATTCACTGTTTCCAATCCAGTGAATTTACTCCATTTTTTTTAATAAGTGAATTCAAATATTTATAACGTGCTATTTCAGCTAATTGTATTACTTTTGTTCTTGAGAGTACTTCATTATCAATGTCTGGAATTATCATATATATCTTTCCATCTTTTTTTCAAAAAAGTACAAGTTCTTCGATGATTTCTTCATAGACGGTTGCTCATGGGGTTTTGTCACACCGACCTGCTGGAAGGGTAAATTTCCCAGGGTCAGAGGGCGCATTTTCATCACGATGTATCAGGGGATATACTCGTTCTCAGGATTTTGTAAGTATAGACAGCATACCGACTCAAGAAAATAAAATTCCTGAGGTTTCTTTATTTCTTAACGCAGGGATTGTAGGGATTTCCGCAGGAATATTTTTATTAAGACGAACAAAACCGCCACCAAGAGAAGAGGTATTGATTTGAATTGTCCAATCTCCTTCGGTATTTTGTTCAATAGAATCAGCAATGAAAAAAATCGTATCATAGAAACTATTTAACTCTTGCAAAGGAGATTCTCGATTCTGCATCTGAGACATAAAATGAATATATGCTGCCACTTTTTCTCGAGATTCACTTTCAATTAACATATTTACTCGTGTTCAAAGTTCAGACATTACACCTAAAGTAAGAAGTCTTGCCATTCTCTCGTCACTGTTATTTTTTACATCCAAAGATGCTACATCTTGAGTCATTCTATTATAGATTACTGATAATATATGGATATAATATCAGGAGATGAAATATGTGTCAATATTTGATTATACTATCTATATTCATACACTTATAGAAATACTCATATCATCTTATGGCAACAAGTCCTGATACACTCACCTATTTTCTAGAATGTCTCGATGGAATTCCAGAGCTCCACGCAAAATCCATGTTTGGAGAATATGGTATATACTCATGAGAAAAGATGTTCGCACTTGCATGCGATAATATGCTATTTTTTAAAACACAACCAGAACTTCTTCATCTCTTTGAGGACACATCAACCAAAGCATATCCATGAAGTCGAAATACTGCAATTGTAAATCCTGAATGGCTAGAGAATACCGAAGAACTTATAAAAATTGCAAGGAAAGTTATCGAAATAACTCCAATATCAAAGAAGAAGAAATCCTCCAAGTGTTAACTGGAGGATTTTTATTACTAGTACATACTACAATTTTCGTCTCGTTTTAATTCATTTTTCCTCTATGATAACAGGAGGATTTCAGACTACCGTAATATCACTTGGTACATTTTTTCCAGAAATAAGGGTCATGGCTCAAATATTCACATTATTTCCAACAGAGATAGAACCGAGGATTGTAGCATTTGCCCCAATAGTTACATTATCTCAGACAGTTGGATGTCTTTTTCATTGTTCTTTTCCAGTACCACCGAGAGTGACCCCGTGAAAAATCGTCACATTATCTCCGATGATTGCTGTCTCTCCGATAACTACTCACATACCATGATCAATCATCATTCCCTCACCGATCTGAGCTCATGGATGAATCTCGATTCCTGTAATGCCTCGCATGATCTGAGAAACGAGTCGGGCAACGAATCGTATACGATGAATATAGAGAGGATGTGTGATATGTTTATGAACAATAAGAGCATGGAGTCCTGGCATCAAGAGTGCTTCAGCCTTTGTTGCAGCAGGATCGCGATCGAGGATGACTTTATATTCTGATATCATATAATAATAAATAATTAAAATAAAAAAACTCTCTATCAAAAAAGAATAGAGAGCAAGAGAGTTTGGTTTTAGTATTTATAGACAGCAACAACACCTCTCTTGCTCAAGAGGAGTACAAAAGAAAATAGATGTATAGAATTTTCGAAACATATTCTTTTATTTAAAAAAAATCCCCGAACTATTCAGGGATTTGTATTGTTTTATATTTCATTTATAAGATAGAATCTACACAAAGTATCCCTGAGAAATCAGAGATGAACAACAAATAATGTATTGGAGTGAGAGATTCATAGTGAAAGACATTATGTCTTAAGCTGAGGATATGAAAAACATGAAAAAAAGCAAAAAAACTATTAGTAAATAGAGATATTAGAATGAGGATGGATATCTTTCGGTAAATTTTCAGAGATCATTACTTAATTTATGAAAAATATTAATATCAGTTAATTTTAAATTTTCATATTTTAATTCTAGTGAAATTTGATAAATTAAAATTAATAAACTATTAATTCAATTTGAAACAAAGGCGAAAGAATGAGGAAAAGAAAATGGATGAACACCATCAATATATAAATCTTTTTTAAATTCAAAATTAAAACTCGTATCGCCAGATCAGATGGAGATATTATGCAAAGGATTAGCATGGGCTAATGTTCAATTGAGCTTATTTTTAACTTCTTTATGAAGTGTTAAAGTTTCTTGAATAGATTTATTTTGAGATTTACTTGTCCAATCAAGAATAATTCTTCTTATTCGACAAAGATCATTACCGTCTTTCACTAAATCTTCTCAGATAATCTTTAGGAAATTTTGTCCGTCAATTAAACAGGCACAAAGTAATTCTCAAGATTCTATCATTGTTCTCATTACTTGAATTCCAGCACTTTTTTGACCTGTTTGAAACAAAAATACAACTAATAAATAGCTTCTTCTAATTGATGAAAGTAATCTCAGTAGTATATCGTGCTGTATATCGTGATTTCATTTAGTTCAAAAAAGTAAAAAGAAAATTTCATCAATAGAATTATATATGCTAATAATTTCAGGATACTTACTTTTATTTTCTCTATATATTCAGTGAATATAATCTCAAAATTCCATAAAAAGTATAGTAAAAAACTCCGTAAATCATACGGAGTTTTTTAGAAAGTACAAACTAATTCTTATTACCCTCCCGCACCTTAATATGCAAC
>CAKZJF010000043.1 GCA_936941205.1 uncultured Candidatus Altimarinota bacterium
CCAATATAAACTATCAATGAAAGACCATAAATATTATCGATGCATACCGTGAATATACAGGAGTTATCCAATCATGACAATCGATAGAGCGAGAGATTCGAGACGCTCGAGCTATCGCAATTGCCGATGACGTATTTGCAAAGGCAAAAAAATGACTTGGAATGGAGCAACTCAAAAGTGAATTCGATCACTTGAAACCTGCTGATATCGAAGAGAAGATGAAAAAGGCAAGTTTCGCTGATATGGTCATCATGATGACACAACTGATTCAGATAACCCCTATCGTATGAGATATATTATGAGGTACTTTTGATATTGGAAGTGCAGTAACGGGTATAAGTAGTGATGGTGCTAAACTCTCAAAAGTTGAGCGAGCCATGGGTGCAATATTCGGGACTCTATGAATCACGGTGTTTGGTGGATGGCTCAACCGCTCCCGAAAGGCAGGCAAGATTGCTGAGATTATCTCATCTCTAGCATTGCTTAAGAAATATCTTCCTGAAAAAATAGAGACTTTTATGAAGAATTGAGGGAAAATTCCTGATACTTTGAAAATTATATTACAAAAGTATATACCACGTAAAGATAATATACCTTCAGAGAAGCTATCATCCACTTTACCTCAGAGTGATAAAATATCGATTACGAAAACTCCTCCAAAAAAGGAAGTAAAGCGACTCTCAGATGTAGAAAAAACGCACCTTACAACAAGTATTCGTGAAATACAAGCGAGAATATGACTGAATGTTCCTGAAGAAAGCATCCTGAAGGCATGTGAAGAACTCAAACAACTAAAGCCTCAAATCAATATTGCAGAGAAACCAAAAGAGCTTGAAACTTTAATTAAACTCCTTGATCTTCGTCCAGATTTTTCATTTCGGAGTATGCCACTTGGAGCATTTGAGTCTGAAGTTTTTCCATATTATTTAAGCTTTATCTTTGATTCTCAAAATGGTATGCGAAATGAGGATTTAGTACTACTTCGGTGAATTGATACGAGGACATTTTATAATGTCATTAATACGAATTTATCAGAGGTGATTCGCTGATTCAGGCATGGGGATAGCTGAACTGAAAAAACAAAAAAAATTCTGGAACTCGCATCAAAAGTACCTGAATGACAATCTGCTCATATAGCAGAATTTTTGATAAATTATTCTCTCGATGATAAGATTCAAATATTAGAAATACTATTAAATAAATGAGTTGATTTTTCATGATTTACTCAATTAAAGAAATGACAATGAGAGATCTTCAAAACTAATGATAGGGTTTATACTGAATTTCGAGAAAGCGGAATATTTGATAATTTTCTCAGATGGATACGAGAAAATCCAAAACTTGAGAAATGAGAAATAGAAAGACGAATCGAATCACTTGGAGAAAGATATGTATCTCCAGAAAAATGAAATGGCATTCAAAATGAAGTAACAGAAGGGAAAGAAAAATTTCATCATCTTCTTGAAAAAGAAGAGTTCAGTCCGGAAAAATGATTACAAGATATACAGAAACTCCCTTCTTCAATGCGAAAAAATGCAATGAGAGTATGGAAAGAGCGATATAAAGAACAAATCTTACTACTTTCGGAACTTCCTTCCAAAATACGTTATGAACTTTTTGAAAACCGATTAATCTCTGGAGTTAATCCTGATGAAATAATGGAGAAACTCATTAAGTCATTTTGAAGATGACTCGAAAGACTCTCAATAGCACAAAGAAAAGAAGTACTTCAGAGAAGTCAAAATTACATAGAAAAAGCATTGGTTGTTCAGAAATATGCGGATGAGTATATAGATAATCCAAGGACTCTTGTAAGCAAATGTCTAAAGACTGATATCTCAAAACTCAAATGAGAAGTCACAATGGATGTAGATGGAGCAAATTTCACTTTTTATATACACAATGAAGATGATTACAAAATTTTAGCAAGCTATGGCGATGAAGTAAAAGCAAAAGAACATTCAAGTGGGGGCTTATCTACTCAATATTCTGCAATAAAAGAACTCGAAGG
>CAKZJF010000044.1 GCA_936941205.1 uncultured Candidatus Altimarinota bacterium
ACTTCGAGAAGATCGAGTGGTCGGACGCGATACTCGTGCTCAACTACGAGAAAAACGGCATTTCTGGGTATATCGGCGGAAACACGCTCGTCGAGATGGGACTCGCCTTTCATCTCAGGAAACCTATCTACCTCCTGAACGAGATTCCAGAACTCGGATATACAGAAGAGATACTCGCCATGAAGCCAGTACTTATAGACGGGGATCTGGCACGGATTACAAAATAACTTCTTGTCATTCCGAATGTAATGGAAGAATCCATTTTTGTCTCTCTCATGGGACTCAGTAAGACAAAAGTAAAAAAACCTCGGAACTCATACAAGAGTCCCGAGGTTTTTATGATTTTAGATGTATTCAAAGCAGAGCACATCAATCGGTCTCTTATTTTAATACCTTTGGAATAGTGTTCTTTACGAAAGTATAGAGGGTTATCTTCTCTATCTGCATCTCGCGAGCGATACGAGATAATTTCACCATCTCTATTTTCTGGTCTATAGTCTCTAGAACCGAAAGAAGTTTGGCATCGCTGTACTTGGAAAGTTGTCTCTTGAGAACCTCTGTTTTGGTAGCTTCGAGGTTCGCATAACGAGCATTGTCTACAAAAGTATTACATTCACCTGCGTATGCGATGGAGGTTTTCCCTGCGCTACAAGCATTTCCATACGTCGTACCATTTACTCCGCAAACAGGAGCATATTCCATGGTACACATCATAGGTTCGTCTGCCAATACGGGAGATGTTGTATCATAGAGTGCTGGTACAGGTTCTTCCTCCCAAGGTCTCACACATTGTTGCTTCACTTCTGACCAGGAATATCCTGCGCTTCAGATACATCCGTGAGCATCTCGGTCTCATCAAACCATTTCTGCAGCAGAAGCGATATAAACTGAACTACAGAGTACAAATAGAACGAATAATTTTTTCATATAAAGATATTAATTCATCACCAAAAAATGGTTCATTGTTTATTGTTATTTTAAAACCATTATATTTTTTTGCATTATGACTTCCAGTTATCATAATTGAAGCATGAGGTTTAATTGTTTGATTA
>CAKZJF010000045.1 GCA_936941205.1 uncultured Candidatus Altimarinota bacterium
ATTTTAGAATCTAATAATCGATAACCATGTACGCTCCATATACGATATTTACTTTTCTTGTATCAAAAGAATTTCGAGAAATCGTTTGAAACTCTTTCTATAAAAGACATATGGAATCTTCTGACATCCAGAGTCCTTTTAATAATCCTGAAAAAATACTCCTTCTTGAATGGCTTATAGACCACAATTATATTATTGCTGAATATAGAAATGATGCAGATTCAGATAATGAGTCCTATCTTATTTCTACCCTTGGACATGCATTTATTCAGAACTACCGTCAGTCTCGATGGTTTCGTATTCGAGCATTTATTCACTATTCAAAATGACTTTACTGGATACTGTTTGCATCCACCCTTGGTTCACTTATGGCAACCTGGATAACACATATTTTCTTCTAAAGAGTATTCAAAATCGGAATTATGTGGTGAATGATTGATTCCTCCAATTCGAAAAATAATATACTTTCATGGCATAAATATGCATTGATAGAATGAATATTCAATATCTCCTCTCTAAAATACAAGATAATCAAGGAATTTAATAATATTTTTCTTGCTTTTTAGTATATTTTCATACAATCAGTTTCACAATATCTAGTATCTATAATAACCATGTCCACACAAGATAGTACAAAAGTAGAAAGAAATAAAATGTTTAATCCAGAGGGGAATGATGCCGTATCAGCACGTACTATTATTAAGGGTTCTACCACAGGAATATTCAACCTCAATGATGTAAAGTATCCTTGGGCAAAGGCCATGTACCAAGTAATGATTGGAAACTTTTGGGTTCCAGAAAAGGTATCAGGACTCAAAGATGATGCACGTGATTTCCATAGCGTACTCAATGCTGATGAGCAACGTGCTTATAAGGGGATTCTTTCTTTTCTTATATTTCTTGATTCTATACAGACCGTAAATCTCCCGAATTTTTCAAATTATATCACCAGTCCTGAAGTGAATTTGATTCTTGCGATTCAAACATACCAAGAATCTATCCACTCTCAGTCATATGCAACCATTCTTGAGTCAGTAGTGACTGCAGAAGAACGAGATGCTATCTACTACTATTGGAGAGAAGATACTATTCTTTTAAATAGAAATGCCTATATCGGACAGATATACCAAGACTTCGTAGATAATCCAACTGACCACAATTTTTTCCGAGGAATCATTGCCAATTTTCTCCTTGAATCACTCTATTTCTATAATGGATTTGCATTCTTCGATACACTCGTAGATCATATGAAAATGCCAGCAACTGGACGTATGATTGCCTATATTCGACGTGATGAACTCACTCATGTTACACTGTTCGCAAATATTATTCGAGAGATTCGAAAAGAATTCCCAGCAATCTACAATGAAAAACTCCTTCGAGATATGTTCGAGGTGGCAGTGACACAAGAAATTGAATGGTCAAAACACATTCTCGGGAATAAGATTCCTGGAATTAATGCTCAAACAACCGAAGAATATACTCGCTGGCTTGCGAACGAAAGACTCGCTATGCTTGGAATCGCTCCGCTCTATCCAGACTCTATGAAGAATCCATACAAGCATCTTGATAGACTTCAAGATCCAAATGCTGATAAAGGAAACTTCTTTGAGACAACAGTAATAAATTATACACAATCCTCTAATATGGCATGAAGCTGGGACTTTTAAAGTCCGAGCTTTTTTATTATTTTCTTCTTTTTTATGGGAAATCTTGACCTCGCAACCACTCCAAGTGAGCATAGAGAACAATCTCGATATATTCCACAATACCCACTTGCTCCAGAAAGGAAAATTGCAAAAAGTGTACCACTCGTATTAAAAACACAAGGACAACTCGAAGAGATTCTCCGTTCTGTAACTATCGGGGGAAGATGAGAAAATTTTGAAGAAAATCTAAAACTAGGTATGTACCGTCCTGATCTTGTTGAACAAACATTTTTTAAGTCGCTCCGTGTCCGATATAATGCATTTATATCTCCTTCAATTCAATAATATTTTTTTACGTATTTTTGTATGAAACGTATTCTTGGACCTCTCCGTGACACATTGAAACAAGTAAGCTGAAAAGAGTGACTTTCTCGCCGAGAATGTCACTTGGCTGATGAATTAAAAGTTCGTATTCTCCGTATTCTCCGCGCCTGAAAAGTTGAAACTCAAGAAACCGCATTTGAAGTTTCTATAAAAAATCAGTTCATCTGACATGAGAGTGCCCCTATTCATGTACGAAGAGAAAAAATACGATCTATTATTGCAAATATTATAGCAAAACATTTTAATATCGGCCATACAGATACGATTCATCTACAAGCTATGCAGTGACTCTTAGCAAAACCAAGAGGGATATAACAGAATATATAATCAAGGAAAATCAAGAAAAGAAATGAGTTTTTTGATTTTAGATGCTTTTTCTATAGAATACACACCATCCTTCCTTACAAGGAACTATTTTTTGTCTTCCAAATTTTACCAATCTTTTTTCAACTCTCCATGCAGCCAAAATCAATTCGAAATTTCTGTATTATCGCCCATATCGACCATGGAAAATCAACGCTTGCCGATCGACTTATGGAAATATCTTGAACGCTCGAAAAGCGTGAGCTTCAATCCCAAACTCTCGATAATATGGATCTTGAGCGTGAACGTGGAATAACGATTAAACTCACCCCGGTTCGTATGGAATGGAAGGGGATTGAACTCAATCTTATTGATACCCCTGGGCATGTTGACTTTCAATATGAAGTATCTCGCTCACTTGCTTCAGTAGAAGGAGCTATTTTGGTGGTCGATGCTACCCAATGAATCGAAGCACAAACTCTTTCCAACGTATATCTTGCCATCGAAAATGATCTCGAGATTATACCTGTTCTCAATAAAATTGATCTCCCAAGTGCCGATGTAGAACGTGTTAGTGAAGAAATCATCAATCTTCTTGGTTGTAAAAAAGAAGATATTCTCTCTGTTTCAGCAAAAACAGGACTCAATGTAGAATCTGTTCTTGATGCTGTTATTGCACGTGTGCCTGAACCAAAGAAGCTTTCAAGAACCTCAGAGCTCTTACCACACGAATCAAATGAAAATGAACCAGCTGCAAAAAAGGCGCTTATATTTGATTCACAGTATGATAGTTACAAATGAGTGGTAACCTATCTCAAGCTCTTTTCTGGAGAGATTCGAAAAGGAGATAAACTTGAACTGATCAATACTGGGGCAAAAATGGAAGCACTCGAGGTAGGTTGCTTTCGTCCAAAGTATTCACCAACCAATGTGCTCTATGAAGGAGAGATTGGCTATGTTGTTACTGGACTGAAATCTATTATTGATGCACGAGTAGGGGACACTGTATTTTCTGGTCCAGAAGAATCAAAACATGCTATTACCGGTTTTAAAAGAATTACCCCATATATCTTTGCTGGTGTCTATCCAGTCGATACAGATGAATATCCAAAAATGAAAGATGCCGTTGAAAAACTCCAACTCAATGACTCATCTTTAGTGACTGAGCATGAAGCCTCTCCTGCACTTGGATATGGTTTTCGTTGCGGATTTCTTGGACTTCTCCATCTTGATATTGTAAAAGAACGACTCTGGAGAGAACATGGAATGGACGTTATCATTACAAGTCCTCAAGTAACTTATAAAGTACTCATCACTGGTGATAAAGTAGCCGCATATCCACGATGTAATCCTGAATTGATAGAGTTTGAAGGAAGAACATGTACCTATATTTGGATATCGAATCCTGAGGATCTTCCAAAACCTGGAACCTACATTCATATAGAAGAACCAATTGCAAAAGTAGAAATGATCACTCCGAACGAATATATTGGAAATCTGATGAATCTTTCCCAGGAACGTCGTGGTGTTTTCAAGAATCAAACCTACCTCGACGCAAATAGGGTAGTTCTTCATTATGAAATCCCTATGTCAGAGTTAGTAGGTGATTTCTATGATGATCTTAAGAGCTTATCAAGTGGCTATGCGAGTCTGCATTACGAACCTATCAAATACAAGATAGATGATATCGTAAAAATGGATATACGTGTAGCATGAGATGTGGTAGACGCTTTTTCTATGATGGTACATCGTGCCCGTGGAAGAACGCTCGGAGGAAGAATCTGTGAGAAATTAAAAGACAATATTCCGAAAGCTCAGTTTGCCATTGCTATACAAGCAGCTATTGGGAATGATGTAATTGCACGAGAAGATATATCTGCACTCAGAAAAGATGTAACAGCAAAACTGTATGGTGGTGATATTACCCGAAAAAGAAAGCTCCTTGAAAAACAGAAAGAAGGAAAGAAAAAAATGAAACAATTTGGACGAGTTTCGATTCCAAGTGAGACTTTCATTAATATTTTAAAGAAGTAAAAAATACCTATTTCTCATAAGGAAAATCTCCTATTATTTACAAATACATTTTACATGATTGAATTTATTGATCCACTTCTTTCTTGGATTCAAAAAGAAACGCTTCCAATTATTATTATTTTGACAGCGATATTTATTGAGTTTGTATCTCGAAAAATTAAGAAACGAATCAAGAGATCAATATATTCACAATACGATCAATCCACGGATCCAAAACATGCAGAATACTATCTCGAATACTATAGAAAAAGTCAGATAATAGATATCATTCGTGTTATCTCAGTTATTGTTTCGATAGCTATCATACTTGCCACCAAAACGAGTACAGGAGTAAACTTTTTTGTAGTTGCTGCATGAGCACTCATTATTACATTTAAAGACTTTTTGCTCTCCATCCTTGCATTTTTCTTCACACTTCCACAGTATAAAATTGGTGATACCGTTGCACTTTGAGAAATCCAGGGACAAATTATTTTTATTCGAATGTTTTCTATATGAATTCTCGGAAAAGATGATGATGGTGATAGTACAGGAAAACTCTATATCATACCAAGTTATAAATTTCTCATAGAACCCATTCGTCGAGAAGAACTGGCAGCAGCAAGTTCTCATAAAGAACTCCTAAAAATACCTTTCAAAACACAAGAATTTTCGATGAGTTTTGATGTATTTCTCAGTAATTTAGAAACTTTCCTAAATGAACTTTTACCAGTGTATAATAGGAAAAATGCTGGAAACTATCAAACCTATATCTGACATCGATATAAAATGGATATCGACTATCTAGAAGATAAGTGTATTATTATAACTATTGGATTAGTAGGGAGATGGGGAAAGAATGTTGAAAATAAACGCAAAATTATTGAATACATAGAAAATATTCGTATAAAAAAATAACACAAAAAAGATTAATAATTTTTGTGTTCAATGAATTACTACTTAATTTGATTTTTCATTTTTTCTGATTATATTATCGATACTTTCTATTTATTATTCATATTTCTATGTCACAGAGAACACTTATTCTCCTCAAGCCAGATGCAGTACAAAAATCACTTATTGGTGAAATCGTTGGTCGTTTTGAAAAGAAATGACTCAAGGTCGTTGGTCTTAAACTTATGAATATGAGTGGAGCACTCGTAGATGAACACTATGACTTTCTTATGGATAAGCCTTTCTTTCCTTCCATCAAGAGTTATATGACTTCATCTCCTATCGTTGCCCTTGCTGTTGAAGGTCATGAATCAGTAAAGGTAGTACGTTCTATGTGTGGTGCCACCAATCCAGTTGACGCACTCCCAGGAACCATCCGTGGTGATCTTGCAAAAAATATCGACAATAATATTATTCACTCATCAGATAGTGAGGAGACAGCAGGAAAAGAACTTGCTCGATTCTTTAAGTCTGAAGAACTGTTTGATTACGGACGTCCACTTCTTGGATAATCCAAATTCCCGGACTTGTTCCGGGATTTTTTATACACCTCCTATCATGAATTGAGATATTACCACATTCTGTGTATTGGCTGACCCAAGAGAAACCCGTCGCATTGATACGTATCTTGCTGGGATATTTCCACATAGCTCCAGATCATACATGCAAAAACTTATTGAGGAGGAATGTATTTCAGTAAATGGACAAACTTTTACTAAAAATAAAAAAATTTATCGATGAGATCTCATCGAGATTCGCTGGAAGGTAGAAAAAATGCACATAGAAGCAGAAGATATGCCTCTTGAAATCGTCTTCGAAAATGATGATTTTGCTATAATAAATAAAGACCCGTGAGTAAATACACATCCAACACCATGAGAAGATGGAAAAAGCGGAACACTGGTAAATGCTTTATTGCACCATTTTAAAGATTTATCAATTATTAATTGAGTTGAGCGCCCTGGGATAGTCCATCGTCTTGATAAGAATACATCTGGGCTTATTATTATAGCAAAAAATGATAGATCCATGCATGCAATTCAATTAAAGATTGCAAAACGTACGATCCAAAAGACCTATCTCGCCCTCGTTGTATGAATTGTAAAAGATGAAGAATGATATATCGAATCATACATTTGAAGAGATCCAAAGGACCGAAAACGAATGACAGCTATTGATCCTATTAATCCAAAACTTGCGCAAACAAAATTTAAGAAGATAAAAGAAGTTCATGGAAAATATACACTCTTGGAGGTTGATCTCCTTACTGGAAGAACTCACCAGATTCGTGTCCATTTATCCTCTATAGGATTCCCAATACTTTGAGATCAGGTATACTGATGAGAAAAGGCAAATAAAGAGGCTCTTGCTCTCTTTGGACTCAATCGTCAATGGCTTCATGCATGGAGACTTCGATTTAATCTTTTTGGAAAAGATTATAGTTTTGAAGGTATGCTAAAAAAAGATATTGCTCAAATAATTGAAAATCAAGCATAATTCTGATATCATAGAGTATATAATCCTATTTCTCCATGACAGAAACTCCGATATTTGATGAATCCCTTTCTCAAACGCATGACCCAAAATTTCGAAAAAAGCTCTATAGAAAGATTCGAACTATCCAACTCAGAGCGCAGAAGTTACTTGATGATAATAAAGAACTCTCTCCTATGGGTTTTCCAAAAAATAAAGATGCTTCATGGGATTCTTGGAATCAATTGCATAGTGCGTACGTTATTGAAACGGATGTGCTTCTTTCTAAAATGGAAGAACTTCGCCCTATAATAGAAGAGGAGAATGGGAGGATACTCCGTTATGCTCTCGTTTGTATTCGTGAAAAAATACTAGCATACAGAAGTGAACATTCGATGCTTATTTATGGATATAAACTCTTCCTGGAGCGTACGCTAAAAAGACGCAGAGAACTTGAAAGTATTACAAAGCAAGACATAGGATCGATAGAATATGAAATAGGACTTCTTGACGAGGATTTTTTATAAAAATACAAAACAAGATGATTGCCTTTTTAAAAGTTTTTCATATACTCCGTTCACTTTTACTATCACAAGAATATGAGTATCAGAACGGAGCGACTTGGGCATGTTGTGCAAAATATTGCTATCATACATATCCTTGAATTTTGAAAAATTCATGACCACGAATTTTGACTCATTAGTATATTGGAGGTAGCTGTTACATCTGATTATTGATATGCAGATATTTTTGTAACGAGTCAACAAAACGAAAAGGATCTTCCACGTTTTTTAGCGCCAGTAGCAGATATGATTCGGAGAAGTATTGGGAAAGAGATCTCTATACGAAAAACTCCAATTATTCGATTTCGTCTTCAAAAACACAAAAAAAGCTTTGATAATACACTTTCCATTTTGCATGAACTAGAACAAAAATATGACCTTTCTGAATAAGCTTCAATCCCTTTGGGTTCGATGGAGTAAACGCATTAAACAACGAGATTTCCGTGCTTCTGTCATGCAAGAAAAAAGACAAAAGTACCTCTTTCGTGATGAACTTCATGAAAAACATAAGAGTAAACGTGTAGATTTTATATTTAGACAAAAACGAGCCGCAAAACCACTCATCACAGTATTTCAGAAGTTAAAAAAAGATCGCTCATCATTGGTTCGAATTATGGGATGAACCGGAATAATTCTCCTCTCACTTTCTTCTTATATTATTTTTGTTTCTCCATATTTTAAAATTTCACCATCACAGGTACTTATTACCCCATTTGATGCTACCGATGATAAAATCATAGATCTTAATCTCGCTTATAAGTCAGTTGAAGATATTTATAATGCCTCTGTATTTCTTATAAATAAAACTGATATTATCCATTCATTAAAAAATTATCAAAAAAATATTAAAGACGTAGAGTTTGATGTCTTATATCCAAATGGGGTAAAAATTATCCTCTATTCATTTCTTCCAAAATTTGACACAACCCTCTATGGAATAGAAAAAATGTTTGTGCTTACAGAAAATGGAGTTCTTATACCGGGATGAAAGATCCAACGAGATAATATGGCGAAACTGGAGATAGTGGATTCAAACCTGCGAGATCTTCCATTTTTGGACTATAAAAGCGTATTAAAACCGGAAATCATGTCTGGAGTTCTCTTTATTGAGAAAATGTTTCAGGAAAATATATCAAACCTAAAACCAGTAAAATTCCGATATTTTTCAAAAGAAAGGGAACTCCATATTGTTTTGGAAAGTGGAACACATATTCTTATAAATCTTGATAAATCAATTCCATATGAGTTATGATTTCTCAAGGCGTATCAGTTACAAACAAAAACACAGCTTACTTCAGGTGAAATATTTTATATAGATGCTCGAATTCCTGGGAAAATCTTTCGTTGCGATGATAAAAATATCTGTAGAAATAACCTGATAAATACATATGGTGATGTCTACCGATAAATCATATAATAAAAAATATCTAAAAAAGATTATTCATTTTCTCTATACAACCTATGGGGGGAAAAAGATAGAACTTGACTATGAAACTCCTTTTCAACTTCTTTGTGCAGTTATTCTTTCAGCACAAACAACAGATAAACAAGTTAATAAGATTACCCCTGCATTCTTTCGAAAAGTAAGAAATGCATCTGATTTGAGCACTATTCCTCTTGAAGATATTGAAGAAAAACTTCAGTACGTAAACTTTTATAGAAATAAGTCACGCTATATAAAAGAAACTGGAAATATTATTGCTGAACAATATAACAATAGTATTCCAAATGATCTCATTCTTTTGCAAACCTTCCCGTGAATAGGTATAAAAACCGCGAAAGTGGTACTTGCTGTTCTTTATGACATGCCCTATGTATGAGTTGATACTCATATACATAGAGTTATGAACCGATTATGAATAGTTCAAACGAAAACCCCAGAACAGACTGATAAGTGTCTTGATATCATTCTGAGTGAACAAGAAAAGCATATACTTCATCATCCAACTGTATTATTTGGAAGATATCACTGCACTGCAAAGAAACCAAAATGTGAAACATGTCTGATAAAAAATATGTGCACTTTTTATAAAACGATTAAAAATCGCTCTCAATAATAGTTTCCAATCCATATATAATATAATCTTCTCTCTGTAAATTTTTCTCTCCATCAAGAGTAGACTTCTTAAGCGCAATAGAGAGATAATCCTCTGGGCTCGATGCAATATTTGCTATATTTGGAAGGACTATACTCATCTTTCCAAATTTCTGAGATAATAAAATAATACCTTCCTTTTGAAAAATAAGATCAGAAATATTTTGTATGATTCGTCTTTGTCATGCGGAAAATCGATCGACTCGAATTTTAATATTATCAAGCTCATCAACCGATTGAAGATTCGATGAAAATCGAGAATCTTTCAGGCAGAGAAGAGTATTTTCAATACATTCCAAGAGTGAATTCTCTTTTTTACATTGGATACGTCCACTTGAAGCTATAACTCATCCTGCATAATACAGTGTTACAAATATAGCATCTTTCATACCAATATAGCTGGAAATATCATTTGCTGGGAAATCTTGCGTTGTTGGAATTCGTTTTTCAGAAAGATATATCCGAAGAATAGAACGAGCAATGGTATTCATCATATAAAAGCTATTAAAATTTTGTTAAGGTTGTTTCTACATATTTTTCTATTTTCTTTTCTTCATCTTCAAGCGACTGAAATATATTTCCTATAAAGTCAGAACCAGTATTTTTATAGAAAATATGATACGCATATACGATTAATATCTTACAGGTAACGATTCAGGTAAATGCGAGTATTACTGACCCGATCAATGCGTACAATGCCTGTGTTGAATCAGTGAAGCCACTAAATATAAATAAAGTAAGAAATACAGATATAATAGTACCAATTAAAGTACCATATATATTTAATAATATATATCGATAATTTGATATGATATCAAGGATGAGATTTACTCAAAGAACATTCATTATATTATGAAATATAAAAACAAAAAGAACGAGTTTTGGAACCACCTGTGCACTCGCATACATATACATCGGAGAGATAAGTATATAGAGTATAATGGAGAATATAGAGATTTGTGTGAAGATAATTCGGCTATTTGTATATTTTTCAGGAAAAACAATACTATAAAAATACATAAGCAAATAATTTGCAAAGGCAAAACAGAAAAAGGCTATCATGGAAAGTACGATTGGAGAGGATCCACTTAAACCATCATTGGAAAGAAGAAAATATGAAAATGCAAAGACAAACAATCAACCAATGATACCACTAATAAAGCCTCACAAGCTCATCATAAGAATATTGATTGGTTCTATCTTTGGTGGCCCAAGATACTCTTCAAGTGTAGTAACTTCATTGGTATCAAGATATCAAGGATTATTATTTTGATTTGTCATATGAAAAATAGTAATAAATAATACACATTGCCCCTATTGAAATGAATATATCTGCAATATTGAAAACAGCAAAGTATTTTACACGGATAAAATCTACAACATATCAATAGAAAATTCTTTCATATGCGTGCGAAAGGGCTCATCAAAGAAGAAAGATATAACCAAGATCAAGAAGCTTACTCTTCTTTTTTTGTTCAATTTTCAGATAATACATCACAAGAAAAACAACAAGAAAAACAGTCAATATTTTTAGAATGCCACCATGAATTGGTAAAGAAAAAGCTATTCATACATTATACATTCGCTCAAATCCCAACCAATCACCAAGTATTTTATACTGAGTCAACGTATGACATTGTATGAGATTATGAGTAGTATCAATGCATTCTGGATGATTTGACCATAAAAATATTCACTTTTCAAAAATCCATTTTGTATACTGATCCAGTAATATTATACTGATTCATATACAAAAAAGAGAAAATGAATATATTCTAGATTTCATAGGTTTTATCGAAAAATAATTTTCGTTATAGTTCCTTTTTCACCAACATCACGAACATCATTCATATAACAATTATAAAATTCTCTTGCTTCTGGATTATCTTTTTGAATCTGCTTATAAACATTTTTTAATTCCTTATACGGCCCGGTAAAAGTATAGATAGCAAAATTGCCAATAAGCAAGACCTCATTTTCAATAGTCGTTGAACGAGCAATTGTACCATCAGCACGTAATACCTCAGGAACATTATAACCTATCCATCATTTTCCAGCAAATGGAGCTTTCTCAACCATTCCATATGAATAATCAGTTCGAATAAAACCTGCCTTTGCTCGATCTGCAAGTTCAAAATATGGAGGTTTAATTGGTTTTCAAAGCATAAACCAGACTGGTATGGTAGAAAGTCTGAGTTTAATGGGTTCATAACTATAATTTTCTTTCATATACTAATATTAATAAATATAAAAATACATTATAAAAATACTCTTTTTGCCTTCTTTTTTCCCATTTGAATAAGAGTTCATTCAGAAGAAATTTTAACTATGTATTTAATGTCATTTATAACTTCTCAATTTACTTTTATCGATTTTCCTGATATTGCATTTCGAAAATCACCTCAAGTTTTACAAAATCCAATTTCATTTAAAAGTGTAACTAATCCAATTTCAATTATTCATCATTTTGAATCACCTCAGTTAAGAAAATATTTTTCAATATTTTCAACATCATTTGGATTATATGGTTTTCCATGATACATGGTAATCACAATATCTGCAAGTTCCTTTTTGAGAATATTTGGATGTTCACCATCTTTTAATCGTTGTTCTATAGCAGTTACTTCATCAAGCGTTGCTTCTGTTGCAAAGGTAAAGTAATGAACAATGAGTGAATCCTCAACATTGATGAGTTTTTGATACATATCAAATGGGGTATCATCAATGAGGATACAATTTGGACTCGTCTTACTCATTTTCTTTCCATCAGTTCCTATCAAGAGATCAAATGTCATAATGTCTTGTTTTGGCATACCGAAAGCATTCATCAGGGTTCGCCCAGCAAGAAGATTAAAATATTGATCATTTCCTCCGAGTTCCAGATCGCATGATCCATATTTTCGTGCGATAGCAACACTATCATATCATTGCATAATTGGATAGAGAAATTCTTGAAGGGAAATACGTTTTCATTCATTATAGCGTCGTGAAAAATTATCACGATCAAGCATTTCAGCAACTGAAAAATTCTTTGAAAGTTCTCCCACTCACGCAAAATTTACAGCATCAAGTCATTCACTATTGTAATAGATATTGATCTTTGAGATATCAATTACTTTCGAAAACTTCTGAAGAAATACTTCACAATTCTTGCGAGTTTCTTCACGAGTAAGCATGGGACGTTCTGCATCTTTATCTCTTGTATCTCCTACCTGAGCAGTAGCATCACCAAACAAAAGAACAATCTCATGACCAAGTTTCTGGAATTGCTTGAGCTTCAGGAAAGGAACCATATGCCCAAGATGAACCTTGGCAGCTGTTGGATCAATACCAAACTTTACTCGCAACTTTTCTCATGCAAGTAATCTTTTTTCAAGATTTGTTCTATCTATAATATTAGAAACTCCTTTTTCCAGGAGATTTTGTATTTCTTGTTCAATATTCATGGTTCTATTATTATTTATGGTATTATTTCTTTAAATTCTGGAAAAGAATATATGTATGGATTATCTCCATAGTTTGATACTGGAACACGTGCAGATATGAGAAGTCTAACGATTTTTGTATGTGTTATTTCCGTAAGTGCTTGTGCTGTATCTTTATCGGCAGCACAAATTGGTGTTACCAATTCATACACTCTATCTTCATCTTCTACGATATTATTTCTAGAACGAAAATCAGGATCGATAGACTCAAATCCTTTTATTTGTTCTGCGGTAAGTTCAAATGCATACCATTCACCATCTTTTCTTCTGTATTCAGAAGTATTTGGAGTATTCATATTTCTATTTTAGAATTTTATCGATAAGTCCATACTTTAAAGCATCTTCCGCGGTCATAAAGTTATCACGATCACAGTCTTTTCGAACAGTATCAATACTTTGTCCACTATGCTTTGCAAGAATTTTATACAGTACTTCTCAAGTACGAATAATATGATCCGCTGCAATCTTAATATCAGTAGCCTGTCCTTCCATGCCACCAAGAGGTTGATGGATCATGATTTCAGAATGGGGAAGTGCATATCGTTTTCCCTTTGCTCCTCCAGCAAGAATAACAGAACCCATAGAAGCTGCCAATCCAACGCAAACAGTAACCACTTCTGGCTTAATTGATTGCATCGTATCATATATTGCAAGCCCTGCGGTCACATGTCCACCAGGAGAGTTTACATAGAGTGTAATAGGAGATTTTGGATCTACTTTTTCAAGATAAAGCAGCTGTGCTATTACAGTATTTGCAACCGCACTATCAATGGCATCACCAAGAAATACTATTCTATCTTCGAGGAGTCTGGAATAAATATCATACGCTCGTTCTTGTCCACTTACCTTATCAATCACTGTTGGCACGAGAAAATCAGAGATAACTCTTTTTTTTGAAATTTTAGCTTCCTGTTGTTTTTTAGACATAGAAAAAAATAAGATATAAAACCTAGAAAAGAGTATATAGATTTTTCCTTTGAATTCAAAGGAAAATTGATATAATCTCCGCACTATAAAAGCAAGAAAGTGAAGACTCTTATATACCACGATACATTCCTGATGAAATGATGAGCCGAACGCATGAATATAGAAATTGCGAAGATTTTACATGCAGATATTGCAACTGCCATATGGAAAGATGATTGTTATGATGCTCGAAGTATGGGATTTGATAAAAAAATTATCGAGGTGCATCCAACTTTCAAACGATGAATGCTGGGTTTTTTGAAAATGAAATTAGCATTTTTCCTCTCTAGTATCCCCAATCAATATGAAGCTGTTCTTTTTTCAAATGAAGCGATTACTGGAATTCATAGAGTACCGAAAAATATTAAAACCTTTTATTATGCCCATTCGATATCACGTCACTTATTTGATTTAGAAGATATATATCGAAATAAAGTAATATGGTATATGCGTTTCATATTTATCATAGCAAATACTTTTTTCCGAATACTGTACATATATGAACTCAAAAAAGTATGAACTCTCTTTGTAAATTCTTCTGCGAATAAAAAAAGAATAGAAGAGTGGATTGGTCGCAATGATGCAATTATCCTATCGCCACCAGTCGATACAAGTACATTTTTTCCTTATAAACAAGAGGAAATAGCACCCTATACTTCTGCTCTTTGATTGGAATATAAGAATTACTATATTTCATTTGCCCGACTAACTCATATAAAACGAATTGATTCTATTATTGAGGCATTTAAAGAATTAAAAGATAAAAAAGTACTTATCCTATATGGAACATACGATAGTCAAAAAGATGAATTCATGGAGTCCTGAAAAGGGCATAAAAATATTATTTTTCATCATCTGAATGATAATAGCCAACTCCCATTTTTCATCTCTGGTGCTATAGCAAGTTTAGCAATTTCAAAACAAGAAGATTTTTGAATGGTAGCAATAGAATCCATGGCCTGTGGTGTACCTGTTATAGCAGTAGAAGAAGGATGATATATCGAGAGTATGATTCCTGAAAAAACTGGTATGTTTATCTCAGAGAATTATACGAGCAAAGAATTGCAAGAAGCGGTACAAAAAATGAATTATTCACTGTCTTTATCAATGCAGGAATCCTGCAGAGAAAGGGCACAAAAATACTCACTGACAGCATTTCGAGAAAATCTCCTCAAATACATATAATATATCCACCCATGAAAAAACCAAAAAAGATAACCATTCTTACTGCAACTGGTTGCAAAAATCTCTGAGATGAGTGTATATTACAGCAAGAAATCGCATTACTCAATGAATATTATCAAGATCCAAAAATTGACGTCTTTACCTATGACGCAGATTCAAATTTTCTCACGAAAGAAAAAAATTATCACTTCATTCAATACTTTCCATCACAAATCCGAAAGCATCCTTTCAGAAATATTTTATACGCCTGGAAAAATCTCTGGAGCTTATTTTCATCAGATCTTATAATCATTGGTGGTGGCTGAATTTTTTATGGTGATACGAACAGGAATCAATTTCAGAAACTCATGAATCAATGGAAATGGCGAGTATGGATCGCTCGGTTCTTTTGAAAAATTATCTTTTATTGGTCAATAAGCATTGAAATAAAAAATCCTGAGAATTTCAAATACCTCCATCCTCTCTTCCGCGGAAAAAAAATCATAATATCTGTTCGTGATAAAAAAAGTCAGACAATTATAGAGGATCTTTGATATACGTCTCATTTTTTACCAGATGCAGTACTGAGCTTGCAACATGATCAATGAACACGGAAAAACAATACAAAACAAGTTGGTCTTGCATTTCGATGAGGATGCTTAATCAATGAAAAAGAAAATATAGAAGCTATAATCCAGCTTATACGAAAGAGTTGATATGAGCCTATATTTTTTTCCCACTCATTTCATGAGAAGACAGATGAAAATGATTATCTCTGTATGAAGGATATTGCAGATAAACTCTGAGTACGACAAACAAATACAATACAAGAAAGTATAAATCTCTATACTGAACTTGACTATGTTATAGCAATTCGACTTCATGCTTCCATACTATCTACAAGCAATACTATACCGTTTATAGCACTTTCTTATTCCCGTAAAACGGAAGAATTTAGCAAAATGATTCAATATCCATATTGGATGAATGCTCAAGAGTTTACAATAGAAGATTTTAAGAATATGTGGACTACGCTTATAAAAAATACAACCGACACTACAATTCAGTTAAAGAATGCACATGCAACGTATCAAAAAATTATTCGAGACACTCTATTTTCGCTTCTCCCATAATCGTATGAATTTAAAAACACTTCATAGTATAAAAAGGGAAATCCATCGTTTTTTTGAACCAGCACTCGATCGTCCCTATATTTTCATCCGATCCCTCTTTCGTCCTATTCTTTGGTCAACCTATGGATTTATTAGTATCTTGTTTTTACGAAGTATAACAGATGCACTCACGCTAGGGAATTCGGAGCGTTTTCAGGAAAATGTAATATTCTTTATTGTTGCTACACTTTTTTATTTTATAATAAAATATATTTCAAGAGATTGGTGATGGGCATCAACCTATTATCGGAATATATATTCTATCCATAAACGCTATGTTACTCAATTCATAGAATCCGATAATAATACAATTGATATACTGTGAACCGGAAGAATAGTATCAATTCTCATAAAATGATCTGAAACATGGGCTGATCAGATAGAATATTCAACCGATCAAATCGGAAATCTTCTAACTGCATTTTGTTTCACGATATTTCTTCTTGCACAATATTCATGGAATGCGGTATGAATATTCTTTTTTACTTGCATTCTCATGTTTTATATTATTCGCTATTTTAATAAAACAACCATACACCTAAGAAATCAAAGAATAGATAAAATACATGAATATGATCGACATATTATTCGTATAATCATGTCAAAAATGGATATACTCCAGAATAAACAAACCGATCAGGAATTAAAGAAGCTCTACCATCGTACCGATGAAATATTTCATCTCAATCATACAATTAATGAATATATATTCTTTATGTACAATAGTCCGGTTATACTCCTAGCAGTATTTAGAATTGGATTCATTGGCACTATTGGCTATATGGTAACACAGGGAAATTATACAATTGGGACATTTGTTGGAATACTCGCCATATTTATGTTGTTTGATGGTCGAATAATTGAATTTGTTGAATTTTATAAGAACTTCACCAATAAGATTCAGCAGGTTCAGAAATTATGGCATACCTTTGATGCTATTCCTAAGATACAATGATACCACAACGGAAATGATTTTATATTCAAAGAAGGGAAGATTGTATTAAAAAATATTTCATATAACTACTGAAATGAACCTGTCTTTAAAAACTTTTCAATAGAGATCAATGCCAAAAAAAAGACTGCAATTGTTGGAATGAGCGGATCTGGAAAGACTACTCTTATTAAACTCATAGGATGATATTTATGAGTTAAAGAAGGAATTATAGAAGTAGATAGTCAAAACTTAGCAGAAATAGCCCTCAAGACATATTACCCACATATAGGATATCTTTCTCAGGAACCAAATGTATTTGATGGTACTATTCGAGATAATCTTCTCTATGGAATAAAGGATATAACAGATACTACCGATAAAATACTCATGCAAGCACTTCATGATGCAGAATGTGACTTTGTCTTTCAGCTTGATACATGAATAGATACAGAAATCTGAGAAAGGGGAATAAGGCTCTCTGGAGGACAAAGACAAAGACTTGCTATTGCTAAGATATTTGTTAAAAATCCTGAAATTATATTACTTGATGAACCAACGTCAGCACTTGATAGTTTTAGTGAAGAAAAAATAACAAAAGCAATGCATAGACTGTTTTTTGGAAGGACAGTGATTATCGTTGCACACAGACTCCAGACGGTACGAGAGGCTGATGAGATTATTGTCCTCGAAAAATGAAACATCTGAGAACGTGGAAATCATGAACAGCTTTCAAAAAGAAAATGAATCTATAGTAAAATGCTTGAGCTTCAAAGTGGCTTCTAAAAGAAGAAATATTTGTATTTTTATAAAAAATACGGTACCATACCTATAATATGTATTACACACCTCACTATGTCCGAACTCGAAAATAATACACTTCCTGTTGCAGATGCTCCTATCAACAACAATCAAAAAACGGATGATACTGTTGTAATTTCCGTCAACACTGCACTCGATGGTTATCGACTCAAGAACTTCTATATCACCAATGCCTTCCAATGATTTGTATGGATGGTATTTCATTTTGCTGTTGTATTTTTCTTTACATTTCAAATTCAAAATGTTGCTCTCGTTTGAGTATTTCTTGGATTCGCCAATTTTGTAGCCTTTCTTATAGATATTCCTATTGGGGTGCTTCAAAAATTCTATTCCACAAAACGATTATTTATTATAGCTTCCATAGCACAATTGGTTGCTACGGTTATATTTTTCAACTTCATCTATAATGTATTTGGTATTGCGGGAAATATTGGATGACTTATAGCTCCAGAAGCAATGGAAAAATCCCTTGATTGGTTTTTTGGAAGTGCTATAAACTGGGTATTAATCATCGTAGCGTCTATTTGTTATGGAATTGCAAAAGAAATCAATGATATATCAACATATTGATATATCCTTTCCAATGCAAATCCAAAAGATTATGTAACAATTCTTGCACGAAATAACATTACATATTGACTTTGATCACTTATTTGACTTCTTGCATCTGGAGTTGTTCTGAGTTTTAGCCCAATATTCGCCGTATTTACGCTTGGTATATTTATTGTTGGATTTATGTATTTTACTATGCATTTTTTCGATAATGCAAATGAAACGGTTGATATTAATGATATAGAATCTTTTACCGTTGCAGTGAAGGAAACAAATATTGAAAATGTAAAAAACTATGTTTCTAAAACCATTAAAAAAATTGATCTTCCGCAGGTACTTCAGAGCACAAAATATCTTTTTCTCAAACCAAAGCAAGAAACAAAAAGTGCTTTTGAGTGGAAAGTACTCTTCTCAGAGAGTCGAGCAAATGCACAGATTATTTGGAAAATTATGTCGCACACTCCAATATATATGGTGATATATTGGACCATGTCACTTGTATTAGTATTTGGTTTTTGGGACACATTTGCAGCCACATTTCTTATCGACTTTCTCGATAAGGTAAAGCCAGGATGGAGTTATGTACTTTTAGCATTTATTGCAGTTCCAGCACTCAGTCTTCAGGAATTTATGTCAAAAATGGCAGCGAAATTTTGAATTAAAGTTATTGCATTTTTTGGATTTGGACTTTCTGGGACATCACTTATAGCCATGGGAATAGTAGCAGATTTATGACCTATTCCAATTTTAATTTGTGCAATTATAAACAGTGTATGATATGCAGCAGGAATGGCTCTTGGACAAAACCAATTTCTCGAAAACTACAATAAAATATATGCTAAGACCATGAATCTCACCGAGATAGATCCAAATGCCTCAGCAGGACCTATGAAGATACTTCAAAATCTTGCGAATGTTCTTTGACTCGTTTTTTGATGACTTATTATAAGCATTCTCTGATATCAGGGATTTTTCATAGTATTTGGACTCGTAATTCTCGGACTTCTCATATGGAGTATTCGTGAACAAGCAAATGTGGACCTATAAGAAATAGGGATTTCAGAATATATTTACTTTTATAAAAAAATATGTATTATCCAAGATAACTAATCTTTGCTACCATGCATGCATTTTTTCTTTCTCCGCTTGCTCTCTATGAGCAACAGTGTAATATTATGCAAACATATTTGGAATCTTTCCAAAGGCATATACGTGGAAGAGTAACAGATGTTGAACAATTACCTAAAGTGGAAGATACAAAGTGACAAATTATATCATTTCCATGAGTAAAAAAATATCACGCCTCCCAATCACAAAGTCATGAGGTGGTCTATTATGACTTCTCACGACACTCAAACCTCTCTCCAGAAAGATATTATCAATCCCTCCTCGAAGATTTTATTCAACATGCTTCTGAAATTTCAAAAGAAATGAAATATGAAGCATATCGTATTCAGCATGTATTTCCAAAATATACATATCGTTTTTTTCGCTTTATTGATGCATACATTGGTTGTCTACGAGACCCACTTTTTAATCCAGCACACTATGAGCAATATAAAAGAAAACATATAGGTGTTCAGGCTCATGAAGGAAACATCACCTATGCCTTCAGCTTCTCAAAAGAAGAGATGAATCTTTATAAGCTATTTGATACTCTCGAAAGTTCGTGGGAGCAAGAGAGGGGGGCGATTATAAAGTGACTCCAACATCTTATGAGTGCATTTGAACATATTGAGATAATGCAAAGAAGGGCAGCAATAAGTTTGCCGATAGAGCAAAACAGATTTCAAGATTGAACAGAAAAAGCAATCCATGCTGAAAATGATATTATCAATTTTCTAAGGCAACTTGAATTCTTTGATATAAATGCATATTCTTACATGAACAGTGATGAGCTCAAAAGAACCCATGAAGATATACAAAGTCATCTCCCGAAAAAAAGAAAAAGCCAATCATAAAACCCATATCATATGATTTTTGCACTTTCATCAGAAAAAATACCAAAGATAGAAGGAATTAAGCTCTGAGCATCCGAATGTCCATATCTCAATACTATAGAGAATACATTCCATGCATTTTCAGTTGATTCTGGAATTTCAAGCATGCCATTGGATATGAGTGATATTATGCTCTGAGCAAAAAACCGAGCAAAAAATCTTCGGCCTCTTATAGATGCGGATTATTATGTATGAATAGAGTGAGGTACTACTCGACATGGTGAAATATCATACCTTGGTGGATGTGTATATCTTGAAAATATAATTGGCGAGTGACATTATGGTTTTTCTCCTTTTATAGAAGTTCCACCTTATATAGAGCATCTCCTATATAACGAGGGAAAGGAGCTTTGACCAATTATGCAAGAAATAATGCAATGACACAATGTTCGGAATGCAGAAGGAAGTATGGCAGCATGGAGTGAAGGAATGTTTCCAAGAACTGACGAATTTTCTGTTGCCTTTAAGGCAGCCATTGCTCCATTTTATAATCGATTCTATACAACTCCATGAAACCTATAAGCACTATAGGATTTGATTGTTATGGAACTCTCCTAGAATCTCACGGTTCCAAAGAAGCTTACAAACTTCTCTATAGAATAATTGCGCGCTATTCAAAGATTATTGACCGAAAATCATATGTGACAGATATTCTTACAAGAAAGTTTCGGAGTATCCGTGAAATTATGACCTATTATGGTGCTCTCAATATTCCGATGAATGAAATAAATATGCTCGAACACAAATTTCAAGAATCAATCTCCGGTATATCAATAAAACCTGGGGCATGAGAACTCCTCGATACATTAAAACGGTCTTGATATAAATTATTCCTTTCTGCAAATGTAACGAGTGCCTACGCAGAAGCTCCAAAAGCACTCGGAATAGAGCAGTGTATGGATAGTATCCATTATTCGTGCAATACAGGTATTATAAAGCCTGATAAAAGAGCTTTTACTCAATCAATGAGATATCTTGACTCAACGAGTGAACATACCATATTTATAGGAAATGATAGCAACGATACACTTGAATGAACAAAAAACTGTTGAATTCCATTGTTTCATATTGACGATTTCCTATCATCTCCGCAATCAATTCTCAATCCTTAAAAAATTCTCTATGAAGCACTCACTCCTCATCGCAACTGCCAATAAAGCGAAACAAAATATGTTCTATCATCTTTTGAAGAATGAATGAATAGATCTTGTAACCCTCGATTCTTATGGCCATATCCAGTCGCCAAATGAAGATGGAAATACTATTGAGGAAAATGCATTTTTAAAAGCAAAATATTATTCAGAACATACTGGACTTCCTGCCATTTCTGATGATGCATGACTTTCCATTCCATGACTTCATTGAGCTCCATGAATTATGGCAAGGCGTTGGTGATGAATTCTTCCAGACTCAATCTCAGATGAAGAATGGATGCTCCATTTTCAAAAAGAGGTATCAATACTTCCAGATGAAACAATTGAAGCAACCATTCCTTTCTGTCGTTGCCTCTATCTTCCAGATGGACGGTATTTTTTTCAGAAAGAATCACTCTCGATTCAGCTGACAAAATCTCCAAGAAATACTTGGAAGAAATGATGGCCAATGAGCGCCTTTTGTATATATCCAGATGGAAGACATCAAATGGACGTTCCAGAGAATGATCCGATTCAAGAAACTTTTCTCTACAAAGATGGACTCGTGAATATAATAAAAAATCTTTGAAATGGCGATTTTTTTAAAAATCAAATTCATTCCATACCATTAAAAGAAAATACTTTTTCCCTATTTGGGAGTGGTCCTATGGGAATACGTTGAATACGAAAAAGCAAAGATGTTGATATTTTAGTTGATACGACTACTTGGAAAATACTTTCAGATGAATATAATCATAGTCAGTCCATAGAACCCCTTGCTATTATGGATGTTGAAATTTGGCATACTTGGCCTTGATTCACCGAGGAAGAGTGTAAGAAGATTATTGCAGAATCAGAAATATACGATTGACTCCCATTTGCAAGATTACAAGAAGTTATAAAATCAAAACAATTTCGGAACAAAGAAAAAGATAATATTGATCTCACGCTCATATCTGAATGGACACATATTCATAACTTTTTATAAATGATTCAGAAAATAACAAATCTTATATTTGAAGCACTTCATCAAAAAGAAATCAAACATGAAGGATGGAGAATGTGTGGTATCCAATTTCCCGACTCTGTTGCAGAGCATTCTTTAAACGCAGCGCAGATTGCATATATCCTTGCCCACATGGAATGAGCCGATCCATATAAATGTGCTACTATGTTGGTTTGGCATGATATCGCAGAAACACGGATTGGTGATCAACATAAGGTAGCATCTCGATATATTCATGGAAAAAAAGAATCAGAAAAAGCAGTCATGTATGATCAATTTTCTGGTGTTCCATTTGAAAAAGATATTCATGCACTCTTTGAAGAATATGAAGAACGGACTACAAAAGAGGGAATAATTGCGAAAGATGCAGACTATTTGGAACAAGCATTTCAAGCAAAAAAATATTGTGAAATTGGATACACTGAAGCGAATGACTGGATAGAGAATGTCGGAAAAGCATTGAAAACAGAGAGTGCAAAAATTCTATGGAAACAAATGAAAGACACGGGATTTACTGATTGGTGGAAAAAATGAGGATTAAAGAAACTTGAACCGAATGAAATCTATAAATAAAACTTATGAAATCATTTTCACTTTCCTTGGGTGGTGGTGCTGCACGATGACTCGCACATATAGGAGTTATACGGAAATTTGAAGAACTTTGAGTTATTCCGATTGCAATATCTGGCACAAGTATGGGTGCAATTATTGCGACCTTCTATGCACTTGGTTTTACAAGTACTGAGATGGAAGAAATCGTATGTAAAAAATTAAAGCTTCATACGCTGATTGATTTTGATCTCAAAAATGGGGTTATTCGTGGAAAGAAAATAGTAAAATTCCTAGAAGAATACATTGGATCTCGACAATTTTCAGATACAAAGATACCCCTTACTCTTATTGCTACTGATATTGATAGTGGTGAAAAAAATGTATTCAATACCTGATCTATTATTGATGCACTCAGAGCATCCATAAGCGTTCCTGGACTCTTTAGTCCTCATAAATATAGCGGAAAAAACCTCGTGGATGGAGGATTGACTGCCAATCTTCCAATTGAAGACCTTCCACCGGGAAATGTCATTGCAGTTACAGTACAAATACCAATGAGTGAAAAAAAGAAACGACAAAAAAAGTTTACACTCTTCCCAGATGGTACTCTTTTTTCCAATTCATATCTTATACTCAGAAAAACGATTGGAATAATGATAGCTCAAAATGAAGCGAGATCGATGCAATCCAGAGAAAAATTGTTAGTTATTCAACCATGAAGGCATGAATTGGATTACTATGATTTCAGTCAAAAAAAATTATTGATTCAAGCCTGATATGAAGTGAGTGAACATGTAAAGGAATTCCTAAATCTATAAAGTTTTTACCACATATTCTCCATAAGTTCATTTCCACCATATATAATTATGGTGCAGATGATACCTTCGCCAAGCAATACTCAGAGAATAAATTTATATATATTCATTCGCATAATACCTGCAACGTAACAAATAAGATCGGTCGGAGCTACTGGTGCAAATGACCAAAATGCTACTAAGGAAAATCCATATTTCTCAAGAAATGTATGGATTTTTTTATATGATTTATGCCCTCGAAAATAGATATCAAACCCCATTGCTTCAGAGAAGTAATATATCATCATTGAGGAAAATAGAATTCATACAATTGATATAAGGAAAACAAATCATGGGTGTCATGGAAATAAAAGAACACCAGCAATAACAAGCGGCATTGACGGAATAAGTGTGAATCAACGAAGGAGAAAAAGAAGAAAATACACTGGAAGGAGGAAAAATCCAAATTGCTCGAGAAAGTACTTAATCATCTTTGCATCAAGGTACTCTGGATGAATAGATGCAACTATTCAAATAGAAACAACCAGAAAAATCCAGAATATAAAGATTGCTCGTCGTAATGAGGTAGAAAATCGTTTCATAGAAAATTTTATATTTGGATAATAGAATTTTTTTAGAAGAAGTCAATGTATCTATCCTTTCAAATATTTTCTTATTGTCCTTTCATGTAAATCTTTCACTCCCTACTCGCGAGAATTCATATTACTCAATAGTAAAAACTATTTTTTATATACATAACACAATACGTCAATTTTCATATCATGTTATATATTCATAAATATATTTGTAACTCTGTATTTTCTAGCTATAGTACAAAAAATAATGTTAAATGTATGAATCAGGAAAATATAACTGACCTCTATCAAGGAAAAGATGGTGTATGGTGTACAAAAGAGGCACTAGAAAATAACAAAAAAGAACAAGCCATGAAAAATGTTCCTATAAATCAACTCATATTCGCAACTCAGATTATAAGGATATTATTTCCATAATTTCTCCATAAAAAAACTCAACGGTATGAAAACCATTTCCTTGCTTTTCATACCTTTTTTAATAGCATACAACATATATCTATTATATGCTCTATGCAAACAGAAAATATTACTACCTTCAATACAGCATTCAATACTATTCATGCTTATCTGGTTGATATTCTCAATACAACCGATAAAAAAGACTTTTCTTTATGTTTGACGGAAATTCGAGAAAAAAGCAGTGATAATATACTATTTGCACGCATTATTGAACTCTATTATAGTGATCTTAAAACCATTAATGCCATACGGAATATACTTATTCATAAAAATGATTGGATCCGTATACCAGATACAACATTTATACGTATCGAGGAGATTACCAATAACCTCAAAGAGCTTGGGAAAAAGCTCGAAACACGAGCGCAGGATATTTTCGGAAAAAAAGTATTTGTCTGTAGAGATTCTACTCCACTTCAAGAAATACTGGAAGCAATAGGAGAACGCGGGTTTGCACATATTCCTGTATATACGGATGCAGGAGACTTTCGATGAGTCGTCTCAGAAAAATCTATCGCACTCTGGCTTGCTCGACATATAAAATCTCATAAAGGAATTGACTTTCATACAACGCATCTTCGAGATGTTACAATTGATACAAGTCATCATGAATATATATTTATTCCATCAGATAGTCCAGTAAGCTCGATAGAATCATATTTTTCTGAATATACCAAGGATCGGAAAAAACTTGGTGCTATTTTTCTTACAAAAACAGGGGATGAAAATGAGTGGATTGATGGAATTATTACTGCATGGGACCTTCCTATGATTTATGCAAATCTCTAATTTTTTACACTATGCACTTCGCAATCGGTACAACCAATAAGCCAAAATCAGAGGCTATTGAATATGTTCTCAATAGTTGTCCATATACGACTGGAAAAGCGACATTTTCAGGATATAAGGTGTCATCCTGAGTTCCAGATATGCCGACAACTCTTGAAGAAATTCGAACTGGAGCAAAAAATCGTGCCATCCACTGTAGAAGAGAATGTAAAGAGGCTGATTATTTCATCGGAATGGAATGAGGAGTATATAAAGACTATGAATGAGAAGAATACTGGCTTCTTGGAGTAGTGTATATCGAAAATAGAGATGGTGTATGATACTTCGGATATTCCTGTCATCTTCGAGTTCCTGAGAGAGTTGCGGAGGGACTTTTCGATGGACAATGACGTGATCTCGAGCAGGTAGTACATGCTCTTGGCGGAACAGAAAATATCGGCGACAAGCAAGGATCATTTCATGAATGGACCGATGGAATGTTGAGTCGAAGAGAACAATTTATTATGGCGACACAGTGTGCTATTGCTCCATTTTTTAATCGATTTTATCATTAATCTTTTTACTATATGCAATTTCCAACTTTTCTCACACGAGAACAAATTGAAACATCAATCGGAACACTCAAATCTCGTTTCCCCATTCCGAGTCTGATTGTACTCGTTCTAACTGGATATATTTGGTATCGTATTTTCCTTTCTGATATTTATATTCAATGAGAAGAAGTAAGAATCTTTACTACGGTTACTTCGCTTATTCTTACCTTTTTTCTCTCACTTGGCCTCACTATCTATAGGGAACAAAAGGAGCTCAAGAATACCTATGCATGAGTTATTACTTCATTGTTCCCCCTTATATATGGCGGATTATATTATTGGAGCTTTGCCTATCGTGCAAGCTTCGAAGTTCAGAGTGCAACGTTTTTTCTCCTCCATATGGTAGGATTTTTATCATGTATTTTCTTCACCCCATTCATCATAAAAGGGAAAAAAGATAGTCGAAATATACAATATTCCAATTATTTTACCCATGTTTCCTGGACTCTACTCATGTCTGTAATTACTGGGGTAGCACTCTTTATTCTTGGTTCTATTGCCCTCTGGAGTATCCAAGCACTTTTCGATTTTAGGGACTTTACTCACTATGATAAACTCTATGGGTATTGGGCAACCTTTGCACTTGCATTGATAGCCCCATATTATGCCCTCTCACATTTTCCACGAGCAGAAAAGATCGAAGAAAAAAACTATGAGAGTAATGCTTTTTTTGTATTCCTGATCAAGTATGTGATGACACCCTTTGTCTTCATCTACTTCCTCATTCTTTATGTTTATAGCATTAAGGTACTTATCAACTTCTCAGACTGGCCAAAAGGGATAATCAGTTGGCTCGTTATTGGTTTCTCCACACTCGGATACATCACCTATATCTATGCAAAACCACAAGGTGAATCTGTACGATATGTAGCCATTTTTCGTACCTATTTCCCAATTCTTGTTCTTCCACAGATTCTCATGCTTGCATATGCTATCTATCTCCGTATTAATCAATATGGACTTACGATGAATCGATACTTTGTTGTCGCGTTTGGACTCTGGCTCACAGGAATATCACTCTATTATGCATTCTCAAATAGAAAAAATCTGATTGCTATTCCACTCTCACTTGCCCTCATTTCACTCAGTATCTCTATTGGTCCATGGTCCGTATTTTCGCTTCCATATCAGGATCAATATAACAAACTGATACAACATCTCACAGAAGCAAAAATTCTTCAAAATAATACTATTATGCCTCTTACAAAAGGAGATGATATCTCTCGTGAGCTTTCCAATAGCATCGCTTCTGAAATCGAATATCTCTGCGATTTTAATAATTGTGAAGGCATCAAAAAACTCTTCAGAGTTCAGACCGCCAAGATAGAGGAGAAATCATTGAAGGATTGGAAAAATGAAATTCATCAAACTTGAGCAATATACCGAGAAGCAAATATCTACCAAATAACTCAAGGCATCAAGGAGGAAATCAAGGTACAACGATACTATGGTGAAGTGTATGGAACTCCAGAAGAACCCTATTTTTACTACAATACAATGTCCAAGACATATCCGTTTTGAGCACCACTCGATATTCGTGGATATTCCAAACTTATCACAATATATAGTATCGATCAATGAAATTCCGTGCAGGATTATATCGGTGATCGTATACGGGTGGATATTCCAAAACATGAACTCATCTATGAGACGAGCTCAGGAAATATTACTCTTCCTTTCACACTTCCAGCCTCATTTTTGGATGGGACTCACGCTCGCGAGGTAACACAAGAAGAGATGATATTCAATACATCAAAAAATGGTATTACCTTGAAACTCTATATACAAAACATCGCCCTACCCAATCCAGCATATACTGGAAAGGCAAGTTATTTTCCAAGTGTAAGTGGATTCGCTCTTGTGAAATAGTGCTTGCATTATATATTTATAAAATTCCCCTATGAAAACGAGTCACGAAACTGCTGAAGCAGGAGTTATACCAAATCATATTCGAATTATAGATATTGATACATCGATTGATAGTGTCTATTGAGTATTTCCGGAAGATATTATAAATTATAGTTCTGAGTCTATCTGTCATATTCATAGTGATGCTGAATATGCGATATTGAATCAAAAAGCCGAGGAGCTTTTCATGACTCAACCATGAAAGAATATAAAAGTTATTATAGATGTACAAGGAAGAAAAGAGGATTGATGACTCTATTGATATATTCACATATACCAATGTAATAGCACTTGAAAATCTGAAAAATGACTGCATAAAATAAATTCCTATCCTCTCTCTTGAAAGATTGATTTAGCGAAAATTGGTAATCAAACGATGGCAATAATAGGCAATAGTAGTGAACATATTTAGCTTGCTTTTTTCCAGTTTTCTATATACTATTTTTCAGTTAAAAGCGCACCACATGGCTATCACCCATGAGCTGGAGGAAGAACAGCGATATCATCGCTCACTAGACCCTCTCGGAGTTGGAATACTCCGTGAACAAATATAGAATCAAGTATCCGCTTTCGGTGGTACCTCTCTCTCAACAAGAGCCCTAAGCACACAAGTTTATTTTGTGTGCCTTTTTATATGAAGAAAATTCTAATAATCGCTTTTTGCATATTACTGTCATGATGTACAGAAAATTCAATTTGAAATATTCCATTAAAAGAATTTAACTTTTATAACATAAAATCTCGGGAACTTTACTGAGGATTATGAAAATCCTGATCAATTTGATGAGTGACAAGTTTTTATTTAACCGGAACAATGAACTATGATTTTGAAATCATGGAAAAAGATATAGAAAATCAATTTGTTGATAAAAAAGTATACATTCGGAAAATCAATAATACAAAGATACAAGTATGTACCACTCCGCTATGAAAAAAATGCTATAAAGCAGATTGAACAATTGTTGAAAAATTTATTTTAAGTAACTGATTATAATCCTATGTCATTCCCATCAATCTCCCCAAAACAATCATTTCCAGCCCTTGAGTCAGAAGTCCTTGCTTACTGGAAAGCAAATGATACCTTCAAAAAATCTATTGAATCCCGTCCAGAGAATAATCCATACCGATTCTATGATGGACCTCCATTTATCACTGGAACTCCACACTATGGAAGCCTTCTTTCTTCAGTGGTAAAAGATGTAGTAGGACGCTACTGGACTATGCGAGGAAAACGTGTTGATCGTATCTGGGGATGGGATTGTCATGGACTTCCTATCGAAGAAAAGGTTCAGAAAAAGCTTGGGCTCAAGTCAAATAAAGATATAGAAGAACGTGGTGTGAAGGAATTTATCGATGGTTGTTACGAATATACACGGTCAACCTCTGCAGAATGGGATTGGTATATAGATAAGATTGGTCGTTGGGTAGATATGGATCGTGCCTATCGCACGATGGACCAAGACTACATGGAATCCGTTCTCTGGGTATTTAAACAGCTCTGGGATAAGGGGCTCATCTATGAAGGGAAGCGAGTATCGCTGTATTCTTGGAAGCTTTCAACCCCGATTTCCAATTTTGAAGTAGCGATGGATGACACGTATCAAGATGTGAATGATCCAGCGATTACGGTGAAGTTCCGATTGGAAACAAATAACAAATTCCCCGAAGGAACCAGTATCCTTGCTTGGACAACCACCCCATGGACCATTCCTGCCAATATGGCACTCGCGGTAAGAAATGATATTGACTATCTCTTGGTTGAAAATACTGAAGAAAAATATATTGTAGCAAAAAATCGTGCAGAAACGGTATTCAAGGGAAAATGAGAATATACTATCATCCGAGAATTCAAAGGTTCTGAACTCGTTGGACTCTCATATGTTCCACCTTTTCCAGAATATTATCACAGAAAACATGGTGATACGAATCATCGTGTATATCATGCTGATTTCATTACAGATACGGATGGTACAGGGATTGGACATGAGGCACCAGAATTCGGTGATGTCGATTTCCAACTTGCAAAAAGAGAGGGAATCCATATTTCCGGAGCAATCGATGAAGCAGGAAAATATACTGCAGAGATTTTTGATTATGAAGGGACTCATTATCTCGACCTTGAGAATCCAGAGAAGGGAGCCAACAAAATCAATATTGAACGTATGAAAGCAAATAATACACTCTTCAAGCTTGAGGGAATCACCCATCGCGTACCATTTTGTCCACGCTCTGGAACTCCACTTATGCAGAAGGCCCAATCATCTTGGTTCATCGATATCCAATCACAAAAAGAAAAACTTCTTGAAGCGAATAAGCAGATTAATTGGTTCCCAGAGTATCTCAAGGAAGGAAGATTTGCGAAAGGAATCGAATCTGCTCCAGACTGGTGCATCTCCCGCACGCGATTCTGGTGAGCACCCATGCCTGTATGGATGGGGGAAGATGGGGAACAACTTGTTATAGGAAGTCGCGAAGAAATATATGAACTCAATAAACCATTTGGGAAACTTGAGAAAAAAATGGTGGATGGGAAAGAAAAACTCTTCTTCAAGTGAGGAGAATTCGATGGTACAGATTTAAATCTCCATCGTCCATATATTGATTCTATCAA
>CAKZJF010000046.1 GCA_936941205.1 uncultured Candidatus Altimarinota bacterium
GAAGCCATGGATGCCATGAGTTTGAAATGTGCCCAAGAATTATCCGATGCGCATGTAGATGTGATGGGATACGCATGTTTAGTAGCTATAATGAGTATGGGGCGCGGGTATCATTGTGTTTCTGAAGTAAATTTACATCAAGAAACAGTGGTTAATGATTTTCCAACGCCAATTGTAACTTCTGCTGGAGCTTTAATTAATGGGTTGAAGGTTTTAGGTGCAAAACAAATTTCGATTATTACGCCGTATATGCGTCCGTTAACGGATATGGTGGTAGATTATATCGAAAATCAGGGCATTAAAGTAAAACAAAGTATTGCTTTAGAAATCCCTGATAATTTAGAAGTAGCCGCACAAAATTCAATGAATTTATTAGAAATCTACAAACAATTAGATTTAACCGATGTGGATGTTTTAGTGGCTTCGGCTTGCGTGCAAATGCCGTCTTTAGAAGCAATTGATTTGATTCAGGCGGAATGTGGAATTCCAGTAACTTCGGCAGCGGTTTGTACGACCTACGAAATGATGAAGAAATTAGGAATTGAAGCTAAATCAGCTATTGGGGGTGAATTGTTGAGTGGAAAATATTAAGTTATTAGATAAATCTTTAGATAGCATACAATAAAAAAGCTACAACGCATAGTTGTAGCTTTTTTATTGTAAAATAATTACTTCAAAATTATGATATGTTTGCTCGAGAATACTTTGGAGAAGAACTCTTAAATAATCGGGTCTATTATATGATGGAACTCATATACTGACGAGTTTTCAGGTATGCATTATATATTATTTTTTAGCTAAAGTGAATATTTCAAAAGTTAGAATATTATCCGAAGGAAATCCATTCAGAAGCAGAAAATATTTCAATATGAAAAATGATACTTTCTGAAATAGTCGTCAAAAAGAATCAATAATAGAATTGAGATGTGTAAAGAATACATTTTTATGCATCACTTGTTTAAAACCAGCATCCAATAATATATGATTGAAACTTGCAGATGTGTATAGTACCTTATGAGTGATATCATTATATCTTCCATAGGAAGACATAAACAATGATCATGCATTAGGCATAATATTGATAAAAGTACCTGATGATTTCATTCATAGATAGATCGATTTTAACATATTTTTTCATTCATCTACCGATAAATGCTCAAATACATTAGACATAAATATAATATCAAAAGACTCTGGATTCTCTATTAAGTAGTCATTTACATTGGTTGAATGAAAAACAAAAGATGGATATTGTTTTCGAAGAAAGGCTGTCATATCGACATCTAATTCAAATCAAACATAATTCACATAACCCAATGAAGATATATAATTAAGAAATTTTCATTGTCCTGATCATATTTCTAATATACGAATAGTTTTATCTTGATTTTTAAGAACATCTCAAAGTACTCTGTGAAAATACTGAGCATAATATCTCATCTGTATATCAGAAATTTCTCAGTAATGATTCTGAAAATAATTATTATAATCCATTATATTTTTCACTTAAAGTAATAAATCAGATATTTTTAAAGATTAACACTCAATAAGAACCATTCATACGCCATCCGAATTCCCTCTTCAAGTTCTACTGTATATTTCCATCCTGTTCACTCAATTCGACTCACATCAAGAAGTTTTCGAGGTGTACCATTTGGGCGAGTCGAGTCCCAGATAATTTCACCATCATATCCAACTATTTTTTGAATCATTCAAGCAAGTTCTTTTATAGTGATATCCTTCCCCGTTCCAAGATTAAAGAAGATGTCTCATTTTTCATTTTGTTCTTTGGTTGGAGTGAAATTTTCCATCAAATGAATACATCCTCTCGCCATATCATCCGAATACAAAAATTCACGAAATGGAGTTCCATCTCCCCAAAGTGTTACACTTGGAAGATGATTTATTTTTGCCTCATGGAATTTTCGAATCATCGCTGGCATCACATGTGACTTTTCTAAATCAAAATTGTCATATGGACCATAGAGATTTGTTGGCATGCAGGCAATATATTCTGTTCCATATTGACGATTATAACTCTGACAAAGTTTAATTCCAGTAATTTTTGCGAGTGCATACGCATCATTCGTAGGTTCAAGGAGTCCGGTAAGAAGATGTTCCTCCTTGATGGGCTGAGGAGCAAGTTTTGGATAGATACAACTGGAACCAAGAAAAAGAAGTTTTTTTACAGCATTGTTATATGCTGCTTCAATAACATTCATTTGAATTCTCAAATTATCCTGAAGAAAATCTACTGGATAGGTATTATTTGCAACAATTCCTCCTACTTTTGCAGCAGCAAGGAATACATATTCTGGTTTCTCAATCCGAAAAAAATCCTCAACCACATCTCGATCCAGCAAATCCAACTCCGCATGTGTACGAAAAATAAGATTCGTAAATCCTTCTTTTTCAAGATTTCTTATAAGTGCTGATCCGACCAATCAGCGATGACCTGCAATATAGATTTTTGAGTTTTTTTCCATAAAAATTTTGTACCGCAGAATTGTATTGAATTTTCCTATTTTGTCACATAAAAAAATCCCGAATTAGTTCTGGAATTCAAGCTTATACAGATTTACATCCAAGGAATTTTTATGGAAATAAAAAATCCATAACTAAACTACTGGCAAATTTTTATCAACCTTATCGGTAATACTTTCTACAAGATTTTTGGTACTCTGTACATTTACAATTCCAAGAAGAAATTCGACTGAATCTATTTGACTGGTTGGATCCATATGATTATGTATATATTCACA
>CAKZJF010000047.1 GCA_936941205.1 uncultured Candidatus Altimarinota bacterium
TCTGAGAGTAAATACTACCGGTGATGCAAATGTTTGAATATGACAAGAGGCGCTTCCAGCTAATACTACCGGATATGAAAATACTGCAGTCTGACTTATGTCACTTGGTTCCAATTCAACTTGATATAAAAATACTGCACTTTGAAGTAACGCATTATTTTATAATAGTACTGGTAATAGAAATACTGCAATTTGAGTAAGTGCCCTTGAAACAAATTATGGAAGTCAAAATAGTGCGCTTTGAAGCAGTGCACTCTATTCATTATATTCTGGAATGAATAACACCGCTATCTGATATCGTGCAGGATATAATCTCTGACAATGAGATAATAATATAGCTATTGGTGCAAATACCGACTACTTTTCTTCTACAAATTCAAATCAACTTAATATTGGAAACTGGATTTATGGAAGTGGGTGAGATATCGGTATTGGAACAAACAATCCACTCGCACTACTTGATATAAATGGTTCATCTTTATTACGAGGGAATGTTTCGATGCAAAATTGATATATGTGATGATTAACTCAATATTCAGGATCAGCTGGGTATAAATTATTAAAGTTAGGCGCATCAAATTGAGCATGATGAAGAATTCAGTTTGCAAATGGTCAAGCATGAGGGGATTTTGATGTTGGATTATTTAGAGAATCAGCTGGGACTCTTTCTATTGATAATAACACGAATTGATCAGGAAATCTTATTGTAACAGGAACTGGTACTTTTTCTGGTCTCCGACTTACTACTGGAGTAATGAGTGGGCATCTGCTTATCTCAGATGGATCAGGTAATGCTACATGGCAAGCTCCAACAGATAGAGGATGGGGACTCTCAGGAAATGGAGGAACAAATCCACTTACACAATTTATTTGAACTACTGATGATACTGATCTTATCTTTAAAAGAAATAATACTATTGCATGAATTTTGAATATCTGAACAGTACTTTGAGGAGATACTGCCTGGTGAGTAGGTGCACTTGGGAATTTCTATTCTTTCTCAAATTGAGGAAATACAGCTATTTGATTTGCTTCTTTAGGGTATAATGAAATTGGTGTTGGAAATGTATGATTATGAGTAGGAAGTCTCTATTCCAATATAAATGGATCTACCAATGTGGCTATTGGTTATAATACGCTTTTTAACAATACGGAAGGAAGTAATAATATTGCAATATGACAAGCGCTTCATAACAATATTACAGGGAATATGAACATAGCGATTGGCTTTAATACAGAAACTTCCACAGGGAATTTAGAAAATACTATAGCCTTTTGAGCAAATTCATATGTTTCAGCTTCCAATACAATGGTTCTTGGTTCTGTAAATGGAGTGAATGGAGCGACTTCTGATATTCAGGTAGTTATTGGTTCTTGAGCCTCTTCATCATGAGTATATAAGGTTGATGTACAAAATGGTTATATCAACTCCTCCTCATGACTTTGTATTAATTGAGATTGTAAGTCTTCATGGGCTCCTGATGGAAAAAATGATCAATATCTCAAAAGGGTACATATTTATTGAGGAGAGAGAGATAGTATAATACGAACAACCAATCAAACATCAAAAACCATTAAAACTATCGATGGAGATTTGATGAATTTTTCAGACATCGTATGTCCAATAGGTACAGAAATCCTATGAGATTTCTTTATAATCTAAACTGATTCTATTAGTAATTGTTGAAATCCAAATATTGAACTGAAATATAGTGATAATACTTCTATAAGCATCTGACTTTCATCTTACAATACTCAACAAACAAAATACAAAACAGTCATCAAAAAAATTATGAGCTCGGGAATAAAAGGAAATAATACCGATGATATGACTCTGGAAATTTCAGTATTTATGGGAAATGAAACAACGGAATATTTTGAACTTTCAAGACTCGAGTTATGAATCTACTGCTGAATAGCTATAAATAATCCTTAGTGAAAGTTAATTTACATCCCCTACAAAATCCTGAAAAAAACTCTCTGCCGTATCCCCTGCTTTCGCTCGTTCAAAATGGAGACGGTATTTTTTTTCTACAAGAGCATGATGAATAAAATTAGCTCCAAGGAATGTCCAGAGTCTATATTGTTTTTTTGAATCAAGTTTATGCCAAAAATTAGAATACAACTCTTGTTTTCCAAGAAGAAAATCATCTATGTCATTTATAAAATAATCCTCATCGATTCTCATAGTATTTTCAAAGGGTATTTCTTGAAATGCTGTATCAGAGAAGGTAAATTGGAATACGCAAGTTTCTCCTTGTTGTCATCGAAGGAGGATTCGATATGCCCGATCAGAATGAGATAATAGAGCACTTCGAAGGTTGGCAACACTCGAAGCAAACCAATAAGAGAGAAATTGTGTATTCAAAAGTACTCAAATTCGTTGAGCTTGTGTCGAAAAATCACGAATATCTCAAGATAATGCTCACTTTGCATATGTTCGTACTGCACCAATGGATAATGGAGTTTTGTGTGAAAGAATATCGAGTATTCCAATGGAACATTCTTTTCTCCCAGCCTCAATGGTTCCATTTTCAATTCGATACTGGCGACCGGGAGTTAATACTTTTTGAGAGAAATCATATCCATATGTTTTCCCCAAATTAATTTCCCTATCTACTACTTCATCCAATCAAAAACAAGTCATACCAGATAAATCCCTATTCATCACTGTTGGATAACAAATTCATTGACCAATAAAACCACGAACAAATCATGGAAGTGTCATACTATTTGGCATAGCTTCATAATCTTCATATTCCCATTTAGCATATCCCCACTCTATTTCTTCTTTCCGTTCATGAAGATATGACGCACGAAATTTTTCACGCTCAACCGAAGTATTATAATCAAGAATCTTCAAATTCCCCTCAAGCTCATTTCTACTTGCGATGTATGCAATAGTTTTATAGGCTCGTTTTGTAAACACTTTATAGAGATAGGTATTCGTTTCGAGAGTATCAGGTGGAGCAATATCTATTTCTGCGAAAAGAATTTCTTCTTCATTTGCAAGCATAAGAGTCAGTACATCATCTTCATTCGTTACATAGTCTTGATCAAAAGCGGCAGCTGTTATTTCAATTCCATGAAAACGAAACATTTCCTTATTACGTAGAATCTGAATCTGAATATGTGGAATATATTCTACAAGAAGAGGACGTAAATATAACAGAGTCTCTGGAAGAAGAAGGAGTGGATTTGCTATAGAATATATTTGCAAAAGTGAATATGGATCAAAATGATCACAATGTGCGTGTGAAATATACAATGCATCTACTGTCTGTAATCATTCTTCATTAAATCGAACTTTTACAGTTCGTTCCATCAAATCTCAGATGGCATAGTCTGAAAACCAACCATCTACCATAATACGTACATTCTTTCCATCAGTGCCCGCTATGTCAACGAGAAATTCAGTATGTCCAAGAGGAGTTACTATCATACAAAAATATATTTAAAAAAAAATGGTACACTCAGTAATCTCATAATAAATACCCTCTAAAAAAAAGAGAGGGTATTTATATATTATTTATCCATAATACTATCAAGTATTCGGGCGGCTTCTTCTCATAAATTTTCAGATCATTCTTTTATTTGTTCTTTTTGAGCTTCAAATACTCGACTTACTAAAGAGGATATCATCATCTTTACTCACTTCTCAACCTCTATAAGTACTGATTCTCTATTCACATAAAAAAACAAAAAGAATGCAAATATCAGCCCACGAAACAACCAACGGAAAAGGATTTTTTGTTTACGCCTTTCTTCTTGTTCCTTCACTACTTCATATACATATGTTAACTTTTGTTCATTGGTAAGATTCCCATCACTCATATTTTTTATTTCTTAAGAGTAGATTCCCCTGAGATAGTTCATTTCTTTTTTTCTTGAGTTTTTAATACCGGCTTTTTTTCAATCGGCTTTTTTATAGGTGGGACGCTTTCTTTTATAATTTTACCAGTAGAAATAAGTGCTCAACTTGATTGAAGTACTCAAGTAGAAGATGCACCGGAAAGTGTAATTCAAGAATCCGAAAGTTGATCTCATTGTTTTGGTGCTTCCTCGGGAAGAAGTATTCCTATTACTGGTGCTAATGAACCTGCCAATAAGGTAATAACTGCAATCCAAATAATAATTTTTTGAGTATGTGATTTCATAAAAAAAGAAAAACTAAAATACAAAAAGAAGATATAGAAAAAGAAGGAAAATGCAATAATTTCAATTTATTAGCTTACTGCTGTTCTATTCAACCAAATAAATCAGACTCATCAGAAGCACGAATCAAAGGACCTTTAAATAGAAGGGTCTCTTTTATCGAACTAAATAAAATACTTTCAACTGGATATGAAATCTTTCCAATATATGGGCCTTGATTATATTGAAATGAAAGAAATATATCTGTTTTTGGAATTCAGGCAAGCTCAGTAAGATCTGGAATAGAAAGAGAGAACTCAGAGACTCATGATTGTGAAAGGAGCTCTGTAATAATAGGAGTATCTCGAGTTACATCTTGAATATACGAAGTCATATGTACATAAAAATTATTCGATGAGATGTTTGCACGTACAAGACTATTGAGTACTTCTTGATGAAGAAAGTGAGCAAGAATTTTTCCAGAGAGTGTATTTGTAGAATGTTCAGAATTTAAAGAGAGTACAAGGTCACTCCCATCTTCAATATTTAAAAATCCATGAAAAGAAGTTAATCTATTTTTATCTTGTGAACCTGAAAAACTTCAATGAATAGACTGACCAAATGAACCTATAGTAGCCTCTCCAGTAAATATTCATGCATCATAGGTATATGCCATATTCCAAGCGAGAAATCCAGTACCCGTTGAATGAACAGAACGCAGGATCTCATTCTCAAAATGATAAACTACATTCGCAGCAAAAAATGATAAACCATCTCTCAATATATTGAGCCGAGTAGATTTTCCTCACGATTGATGAGTTGATTCAAGTTGTACCTGAAGATTTTTTCAAATAAGTTCCAATTTCCAATCATCATTCTGGATACGAAAAGAAATATTCTCAGAGGCGTGCTTATTAATATCTACCAACTTCCCTGAAAATGTAAAATTTGAAGGGTTTTTTCGTTGAAAAGAAACGATTCATTGTTCAAGAGTTATTCCACTTAAGAAATATTGTATAGTTTCACGATCAGATGATGTTAGTCCTGTTCCAGAAACAGATGTAAGAAAGATTTCCATCATTTTCTTAAAGTTTTCAGAATGGATTCGTACATCAAAAAATTGTTCCTGATCGGTAGACTCTTGCTCATGAATGACTTCAAGGATTTGATAAGAACCAAGCATCTCTATAATACTATGAATTGATCATATTCCATCGAAAGAGTTTACTGGAAAAGAAATAATCGATGTAATATCTTCACGAGAAAAAACAATCCATTTCTGAATATGTTTTCGAATTTCTGTAAGTTGAAATCCAAAAAATTCTAATGGAGTAAAATCAACTTCTGCTAATTTCAATAATGTTTTTTCCAGCATCACAAGAATATCTCATTTTGCATTGAGGTATATTCCAGTTCATCGTTCTGTAGAATATCCAGATGCGGAAAGAGAGAAATTTGAAAACAATCCAGATAACGTTCTGTAACCTGAATTGGTAAGCATGATATCTCAATCACCCACTGTATCAATATGAAAATTGGAAAGAAATTTTCAAGAAAATGATGATTCCTCTCGAGCTACATTTGGAATATATTTTCAAATCATACTAGCAAATGCTCCAACTTGTTTTGAATATATGGATTCAAATGTATGTTTTGGGGCCTCTTGCCAAGGAAATGTACATCAAACAAACAAGAAAGAGAACGCAAGAAAAAAGAAGTATTTCATAAGGAATAAATTATAACTTCAGGATGAAAATGAATGCACAAAAAAACCCCTCTTTTTGGACGTATCCTTCAGTAGCATCTGCACAACACAAGAAAATCCGTACTGCAGAAAGATACATCTTATAAGAAAGGTTTTTTATTAAAGCTTTTTCCTCTTCTAGGTGACCAAACCCTGAGAGTATGTGTATGTGTATGAAATGAACCAAAACTTTAACCCAGTGTCTTCTCATGATATAATTCTATATACCAAACTCACTAAATGTATATTGACCAGACATACAGTAAGGAGTATATGGTTATAACTGAATTCTATCACTAGTTACCAAATAAACATGATTGATTATATGATTTTTTTCTGTTTTGCAAGGGAAAAATACCATGTCTTCACGCTTTCTTTACAATAAATATATATCAAAATATATACATATATTTCGTCAATATTTTTGTTCTTTCGTATTCAATAAGGAAAGTATATATTTCCTATTCAACTGTGACACTTTTTGCAAGATTTCTTGGTTTATCTACATCTCGTCCTAAAGAATTCGCCATATGATATGAAAAAAGTTGAAGGAGGAGAATTTCTAAGAATGGATTCACCTCCTCAATGGTAGGAGTAAAGCACATATAATCATCATAAAGATTTTTTTGTGTGTCATAATCAGAGATAATACCAATAACCTTTCAAGAACGTGCTCGAATTTCCTCTACACTTGAGTTATTTTTCATAGCAAGAGGTCATCCACCATTAATCATAATGCTTGGGAAATTTTCATCTATTAAAGCAATAGATCAATGTTTGAGTTCTCCACTTGAGTATGCCTCAGAATGACAATAGGTAAGTTCTTTCAATTTTAATGATCATTCCATAGCTATCGGAAGTTCATGTGATCGTCAAAGATAGAAAAAGTTCCTATAGTTCTGATACTTTATCGCAATAGATCGAATCTCCTCAGTCTTGGCAAGTAAGAATCGCATATCTTCAGATAGAGTTGAAAGTGCATCCAATATAGCTCTATATTTCTTGTAATCCAATCATCGATTTTTACCAAGATACAATGCCATAAAAAGAAAACATGCTACCTGAGCTACAAATGCCTTTGTGGAAGCTACTCAAACTTCAATACCAGCACGAGTAAATAATCATTGTGCAGCTACTCGAGCAATCGATGAACCTGGTACATTTACAATTCAAAAAACATGTCCTCAACGTTCTTTTACAATTTTTAAAGAATCTAATGTATCAGCCGTCTCTCATGATTGACTCACAAAAATATACAATTCATTTGAATTTATAAACTGTTTTTTATATTTAAATTCTGTAGAAACAATTACATCCGTTTGTATATTTGCAAGTTCTTCAAGATAGTATTTTCCGAGCAATCATGCATGATAGCTCGTCCCACTTGCTACAATGGTAATTTTTTCAATAGAAAGTTGAGAAATAGATTCAAGGGTATCAGAATGGAGTGAATGATTCTCAAAATCTATACGTCCTCGAAATACATTCTGAAGCACATCTGGTTGTTCAAATATTTCTTTTAACATAAAATGGGGATATACACCTAAATCTGCTACTTTCTCCTCTTCTAATATAGTATGTTTCATTCGATCAACGGTACCAATTGTATTTAATACAGTATATGTTTCTGGGGTAAGTAAAAACATATCTCCATCTTCCAAAACGATATAATTATCAATCAGTCCAATGAGCGATCGGTAATCACTCGATACAAACTGTTCTTCATTTCAAAATCCTATTACCAAAGGACTTCCCTTTTTTGCTCAAAAAATACGATCAGGATGTTCCTTATCAATAAATACCATACCATATGCTCCGGATATTTGATTAGCAAGAAGTTCCAGGGCTTGCATATGATCTCCTGTATAGCAATCTTCATAGAGTTTCGCCAAAACTTCTGTATCCGTCTCACTATAAAAGGTACATCCTTTTTCTATGAGCATAGATTTCAATTCTGCATAATTCTCAATAATTCCATTATGAACCACCATAAATCTTCCAGAGTCAGAATAATGTGGATGACAATTAGTCTCTGTTACTTTTCCATGAGTTGCCCAACGAGTATGTCCAATTCCAACATGATAGGTTGAAAAATCATACGAATCTGACCGACGTTTTAATTCTAAAACCCTTCCGACTGATTTGAGAATTTGTACATGTTTTTCATGATTTACTAAACAAATACCAGCTGAATCATATCATCGATATTCCAAACGTTTCAATCATTCAATTACTGATTTACTTGCATTCCCAGGTCTTCCAAGATATGAGAATATACCACACATATGAGTATAAATAAGAAAGTAGAAAACCCCTATATACTAGCCTCTCTAAAAGAAAAATCAACCTAGAAGCAAGAAAAATTTGTAAAAAATACAAAAATACATACTCTCCTTGAGAGGTAGAAATTATTTTCCAACTTTGTAAATATGAAAAAAACACTTCGCTTTGCATGAATCCTTTCTGGGGTCTTTCTTGTGCTTATTGCTACTGTCTATGTATTGATTACAAATAATAATTCAGAACAGAAATCTTGAACTATTACTTCAAAAGAAGAAGCGCGAGCCATTGTATCTTGCGTAGATTCAAATGGGAAAATTGATACTATTCTCGGAAGACGCTATTGTAAATTTGAGAAACCTCTCAAACTCTGTGAGATTAATGCATATGGTCGTTGAGAATGTGGACCACGCAGTCCGCTCAATAAAACTGCCACTGGTACAAAACAATAAAAAAATACTTAAAAAAAATCTATCTCAATTGAGATAGATTTTTTATTATATTGAGTTTTACCGAAAACGACAGTTTCCTCCATTATTAATATGTTCACAAACCTGTTCTGAAGTTTCTATCCACTTAATAAAGTCCTTTGTATTCACTGCGTAAATTTTCTCATGTATATCCAAAAGAGTTTTGAGACTTACCGTATCTACTTGAACATTTGGTCACATTTGTACTTTTAGTGGAATATAAGCTTCTTCAACTTCTTTAAAGACATTATGTTGTTTTTCGGCTTTTCGAAGTAAAATCATATATTCATCCGTTGTTTTTGCATCTTTTTTCTTTTCATACGCTTCCATACTGGATAGGCCTGCAGTTGTACTTGCTCGATTTCGAATACGATTCATACAAAGCATCATACCATTACTTTCACCAGAAACTTCTTGAGATTCACATCCATATTTCTGTCCCACTCAAAGAGAAGCGCTTATTCCATTAAAACCTATACTCAGTTTAAACGACTTTGCATATTTTTTCTCATACTCTGCCATAATTTTTGCATCATTCCCCAATACTCATCCCTTGAGTAAATCAATAGCTTTTCTCCATTCCTCCATAGCATCTTGAATCTTTCCTCCTCCTGAAAATAATTTCGAGAGATCTTCCATAATTCGCTTATCATACCCATTCTCATCTTCACACTGTTGAAGGATGCTCGGATGATAATAACTTGCTATATCTCCTGCAAAATTTGCAGAAGTAAGTAAAAAAGTAACTCATTCAGGCACCGCATCCCCGATAACTGATCGTTGAAAAAAAGTACGAATTCTCATATGATTTTCAAGAATAACATCAAGTGCTTGCTTTACAGTTGGAGAATTTCCAAGTTTTAGTGCCGTTGCAATGTCCGCATCACTTATAACCGTATCCATACTGCAAGAACTCACCGCTGTTTTATAAGCTGCAAGAATCGTATCATGCTGACGACCGAGCTTAGTATCTTCATTTTTGATTGCTTTTGGGATATTAGATTTCAGAAGAGTTTCAAATTGAAACTGAAATGATGTCATGAAATCATTCGTTACCCAGGCTCGACTTGTTGCAGAGACAATTTCATTTTCAAGGCGCTCTGATGATGTAACAATATTATTGCGATTTGAACCTGCAGTTCAACACTGTCATCGAGTTGATCGTATAGTATTCATGGTAGTATTAAATTTCTCTCTATAAGCCTCAAGTGCAGGGGCTGGAGTATCAACCTTACAAGATGCAAAAAGGAATGACGAATGAGACAAGAGCACGATTCAAAGAGTGCCTATACATATGCGTGACAAGGATGTCTGAATTGAAGAATTCATATATTAATTGGATTGTTTACTTGGAAATTGTTTAATAGAACCAGCGATTTCTCGAATATTATTAATAATCGTATCTGTATAGAATTTTATTTCATTGAAATCAACTCATAATGAATCATAATATTCTTTTTGAACGGAATCAATTTTCTGTGTGGAATAATCTCATGAGCGATTTCCTTCGAGATCACAAATTTCTCGAAGCTTTTTTGCTGCTTCATCCGTTCTTCCAGTATCATTTGCATTTTTCATTTGAAGTGAGAGACATGGATCTATAAACGTACTCGTATACAAGAGAGTATCATCAAGCTTTTCAGCTCAAGGAAAACCATTTTGACGAGCAGTATTACTCAGTATTTTATCAACTTCCTCTTTTTGATCTGACTCTTGATTTGCAGGTCGAGATGTTGAACCCTTCATAAGTGGAGCTGGAAGATAATTGACATGAACTCCAATATGTGCCTTCTTTACAAGATCAAGCATATCAGCAAAATTCAATCCAAAATTTGTTTTCTGGGTACATTGAGCATCCATATTCTTTCCCATATGTTCATCAAGAATTTTCCCATGCTGATTCATAATTCCTTCTATAGTAAAAGATTCCTTGGTTGAAGCCGATGAACTGGCTCATTTACTCCCACCTCGTCAAGAATCCATTTTGGTAGTAATCTTAATACAAAAAAATTCACCACATAAGTAATTATCATCATCATCGGAAGATCCAGATTTATCCTGATGAGCAGATGGATTGGAAGATGGATTGGAAGTTCAATCACTATTTACATTATTTTCATCGTCACTATATAATCATGGAACATCATCCCTTCAACCAATGGTAGAATCGAACGAGCCATCTCATTGCAACAATCCATTTATATCTGAAATGAGAGAGGGATTGAGTATACTTGAACTTGCCGGATCCACTGGACAAGCAAGGTTTGATGAGAGAAGCGTAGTATTTGAAGCTCATCAAGAAGTTGTAGTTGACGATGTCTCTTCTCATGAAGAATCTGATGGAGTACTATCTTCATTCCCTCATGAAGTATCTATATCATCAGGTGGAATATCGTTGTGTCATCAAAGAAGAGTGGCAAGTGCATTTGCTGGAATATATCCAGGAAGTCGTGCTGCTCAAGCTCATCAGCGGATTAACTTTGAAGCAGCACTTCCTGCAGTATTTGGTTTATTTGGGTACTCTATTTTACTTACGAAAATAATCTCATTCAAGATTCTTAAGTCATCAACAATATCATACTCGGAATTTTCTTTACTCCCATCAGAAAAAAGTCCTATAGAAGCAACTTGCTCCATATTCTTAATATTATTTCCTATTGCATCTTTAATTGATTCATAATATTTTTCTAAACAACTATGGTAATATGCAACATTATCACTGGTTGAATTTTTTAATTTTTTATTCAACGGTGTTAAATCTCCACCTGCTATAGATTCTATCTCATCAGGAGTAATACTTGAATCGCTAAATTCTGCTAATCTTGATTCAGTAAGTGGGCAATATGCTGCACGAAAAACGGATTCAATAGTATTTCAAGCTTCTTTTAAACGAACATTAACCAACTTTTTTTTAAGGACATGCCGCCCTTTATCGATTCGAGAATAAAAATCAAGTTCCATTTTATCTCAAAAATACGTTTCTTCTCCTGCGAATAAGATTGCAGGAATAAGAAAAACGGATACAACTGTTCAAAAAATAATTCTATTCATAGATACAAGTATACTGATGGTCAGAAAAATACAAATTTCAAAAGAATTATACCAAAAATCGTAAAAAAAAGCAAAATGTTGAAAAAATAAGAAAAACGTATATTGTATAATCCAATACCGATAAAAAGGTAGTATTCCTATTCTTAATCATTGTCTTCTCTATGAAACGAGCGATTATTCTTCTTTCTGCTATTTTACTCCTGAGCAGTTGTACTCAATCATGATCACCTCAGAATAATGCAAGTGGTGAGGCTATGATTCCTGGAAAAGTACTTACAACACCAACACGTGGATCTGGAAAACATACCCTTACAGTCTATGCAGATTTTCAATGTCCTGCTTGTATTTGGTATAACAAAAATATAATCACTCCCGTTATCCTTAAAGAATTTGTAGATACAGGAAAGCTCACCATAAGTTATAAACAATTTCCTCTCAAAATGCATCAAAATGCTGAATGAGATAGTCTTGCAGTTCTTTGTTGACATGAACAGTGAAAATTCTTTGAATACAAAGAAGCGATGTATAATCTAGAAGATATAAGAAAATGAGATGACGTAAAAGATATAGATAGAATTCAACTGGCTAAAAATCTTGGATTAAATGAACAATCATTTAAGCAGTGTCTGACTGAAAAAAGATATAGCAAACATATCGAGCAAGATATGTCAGATGGGAATGCGATTTGACTTCGTTGAACTCCTACATTTGTAGTAGACGGAAAGATGGTGGATAATCAAGCGTTTATGACCGCTGAGCAAACTCGAATCTTCCTCAATAATATAACCAAGTAATTCCTGAAGTATTTTCCTTTTAAAAAGGGAAAATACTTCTTTTTTTTATTCTTTTTTCTTTTTTCTTATGAGCATTCTTTTTCCTGAAAATCATACATTTGATTCCCTCTTTCGTGAACTTGCACACAGCGTAAAAGACATGGCCATATTATTTCAGGAGCTGAGTATTGATTTTAAAGATTTTAAAGAATACTCACTCAAGGCAAAAATAATTGAAGAACAAGCTGATTCAGTAACCCATAAAATTATACACGAACTCAATACCGCATTTATCACACCATTTGATCGTGAAGATCTCTATGCCCTTGTGCTTCAATTGGATGATATTGTTGATTATATCGAAAATGCAGTTCATAACTTTCATGTATATGATGTTCATGAAAAACGAGAATGCGTTACAGAATTT
>CAKZJF010000048.1 GCA_936941205.1 uncultured Candidatus Altimarinota bacterium
ACAGGGGTATGATGCAAATAAGAATCCTATCTGTAGAGGTTGATTTGAAACATGGGAAGCAAAATCTCCAAACCAAACCTATCTGGCCATAAAAAATGGATTCCTCACAGGCTTTCGTGGAGGGAATTCGATTGATGCATCGTCAGGCATAGCTCTGTGTACAGGAGGGAATCAAATCCTTGTAACCGAATGTTATGGGATTGATGGTAGCTGACCATGAACAAATACAATGAGAGCAAGATCAGCACAATATTGGAGCAGTTTTACTCCTATCAGGAAAGGTGATTATTATAAAGCTCAAAATTTTGGACCATGAGATACATCATTATATTTTATACCGATTGAATAATTTTCATAGGGTCTTGAGTAGTTGTTTAGTAAATTCGATAAGAATTTGTTGTATAATATAGTTCGTGTCTTGTTTCATGATTCTGCAATTATATCGAAATTCGGATTCTTTCAAATGATAATAGAAATACTTCTTCTGAATACCATTCAATCTGGCAAATCTTCGCTTTGTAAAGCTCCAGAAACTCTCGATACCATTGACGTGTTGTTTGCCTCTCGCGAACTCATTGGCTCCATGATGAACTCGATAGTGTTGTTCATATCCCATATCTACCAATCAATCATATGCTCACCATCCATCCGTATTGATCTCGCTACTCAATTCTATCTTGTTTCGGATGATCGGTTTCAGAGTTTTTGCCTTGCAGTCTGGAATGATTTCTGTATAGACCTTTCCGTTTCTCTTCAATAGTCCGAAGACAATCGTCTTCATTCCAGCTCATCTTCCACGTTTTCATCTGACTCTCGTCGGTCAAAAATAGCTCTCGTCTATCTCTATTTCTCCGGAAAATTTCTCTCATGATTCACATTCTTCGTGCCAGGCTATCGCCTTTCTGATATACATGTACCAATCATTGATCGTTTTTCTTTCGATACTGAGTAATTCAGAAGCTTGAGTAGCGGTCAAATCCATAGAAAAATACTCGATAATTTTCTTCTGGATCGAATTGTCAAGTCTTGAATTTTTACGATACCGAGTTTTTGTTTTCATAGTGCCATTATAGTGACTAATAATTTTAGTCAACTACTCTAGACCCTAATTTAATTTGGAAAACCTACCAGATTTTGTCTATTAAGCCTTTTTTTAAATCTTATTTTCTATTCAGAAACGTTAATTTCCCTATCTGTTGATTTTACCGTTCTATCAGCGTATGTTACGGTAATCTTTACGGTATATTTTCATTTTTGCTGATATACATGAGTAGGATTCGCTTCTCCCGAGGTGCTTCCATCACCAAAATCCCAGTAATATGTCTCTATCTGACCAATGGTACCATTCGTATCAAAATCTATGGGTTTCCCGAC
>CAKZJF010000049.1 GCA_936941205.1 uncultured Candidatus Altimarinota bacterium
AAAAGTATTTCATAAAAGAAAATATATTAACGATTGCTATCAGTATTTGTTGGAGTTGTATGTGCCCAATCTCCACCACTCATAGTATATGCCTCTGTGGCTGTTTGATATGTTATAGAGTCTTTTCAGATAACAAGTGTCACTGTAGGATTGGTATATATAATAGTATCACCTTGTTTTTCAAAAGTTCCTGCTGGTTTTGTGAGTTTAATATTCTCTCATGATTTTTCTATATCAGTTACTTCATCATGGTATTTTGCATATTCCATTCATTGCATTTCCCAATCAATATTTGTATCGTGGTATTGAATTCTTTTCGTATCATGATTCTTAATGTATTGTATAGTTGGTCCAGTATATTTAGATTCTTGTAATGAATATCCATATGAATCAGTTACTCATTGATAAGCAGCTGATGTTGGAAGAATAACTCCACTTGATATAGCAGTTGTCCCAGTATTGCTTATGGATCAGGAAATGGTATTTTCTTGAATAGAACCCGTACTATCTTGAGACTCATTGAGAGTTCATATGGATTCAGGAACAGACTTTCATGTACATCATGAAATAAACAAAGAGATACATAGGAAAATCAGAGATATGCGCATAGTGATGAAAATTGGATACGACCATTGTAAGAAAAATATTCTTCATTTCAAATGAAGAATATTTTTTAGTCGTTTTCCATGAAAGAATTTCCAGCGTTTATTCCTGTATATCTATATATACCAGTAATAATATGTCATCGACAAAGATGCGATCATATATCTGGAGTGAAGTTTCATTCATTACAAGAGATATAGTTTTCGCTCCATCATTGGAAAATGGTGTGTTCATCTGTTTTTTCGATTAACACCCGGAGTCTTATCCCATCATGCTTTTGAAGAAACAAATTTAACTCTTTTCATCCTATGGAAAGAATTGAATTTAAGCGACGTGTCTTTATATGTTCAGGAATTTGTTGTTCATATTTTCCAGCAGGTATGCTGTAGTGATCTTCATGAGCAGAGAATGGAAAAGCATGAAGTTGGGTAATTCAATATTTGTGAATAAGCGCTTCTGATTTTTTTTGATCTTCCTCAGATTCTCAAGGAAATCCAACAATAATATCAGCTCAGATGTTTAAAGATATACCATCTTCTCTTTGTACTGCTCTGAGTTTTTTGAGAACATCTTGAAGGATAATTGCATCATAGTGGCGATTCATTCATTTCAGGATATCCGATGATCCAGATTGAATAGATAAATGTACATAGGCATTTATTCGTTTTTTTCAAAAAAGTTTTATACAATCGTCGTTGAGAAATTCCACTCCAAGAGAGGAGATCCGTATACGCTCAATGGTTGTGCTCGCGAGAATGGTATGAATCAGTGAGACAAATTGAGATGAATGATAGTCATTTGAACTGTCAGCTCACCATGCACCAAGATTCGTTCCGGTGAGAACTATTTCTTTTCACCCATTTTCTGTAAAATGTTGTATTTCTTCAAGAATTTCTTTCTCAGGTCTCCACTTATGACGTCAACGTGCCTGAACCGTTAAGCAAAAAGTGCAAAAATTGTCACATCCCATTTGGATGACCATATATTTTCGTGTAAAAATTTGTTTTTTACTAGAAAGAACTTGAAATTTTCGGATTCTTTCTTGTAATCAAGTTGTTCTATTATTTACATAGTCTTCAGGATCTTCTGGAAGAAGTACAATCTGTTCTTTGTAATCAGCAAGTTCATGGTATGTTTCAAAAAAATGTGGATCAATCATCCCATTTTTTAGGTTTCAACATCCTGAAAGGAAAAGATATGCATCTTTTGGAAGTTTTTCGAGTCGTTTTCGAGCAAATTTCACCCATTTTGCTTTTGCCTTATCAGTAACGACACAGGATGCGATAAATATTCCTCACTTTCCCTCAAGAAATGGGTGATCCATCCATTTTTCAGTGAAGTATTTATTGGTTTTACATCAAAACACCTTATACTCAAGCATATCAGAACAGTCAAAATAATAGGATTGCACTATATTAAAAAGTACTATTTTTTCAAATCATGACACAAAAACAATGCTCTACATATACCATAAAGGTGATTCCTCGAGCAAAAAAAACGGAATATGTCGGAAAAATGTCAGATGGTACTCTCAAGATACGAGTAAAGGCTATTCCTGAGGATGGAAGGGCAAATGAAGAACTTATCCGTTATTTCTATGAATATTTGGATTGTAAAAAAGATACCATTATTGAGCTTATATCGGGGCAATCAAGTACACGGAAGAGAGTACGAGTTACATTACCTTTGTGAGATTAGAAAATGTATCTTTTTTTCTTGGATAATTAAAGAATACATTGCGAAATCCATCTCAAGAGAGCTCAATATTTTCAGGAAGTATACTACTCGAAATTCTTTTATTTTGAGTATTTGTGAATGAATCTAAAGTAGAACGAAGCTCTTTATCTCAAAGAAATGAATATATTTCAGCCATAAGGAGTTGTTCTTTTTCTCGTTCAGGAATCTTTTTTTCTTCTATTTCGTATACTTGATTATTAAATGCCATAAGTGCATGATAGATTTTTAATTCGGGAGTACTTCGTTCTTTTGGATTGAGTGAGAGTGCTATCTGATCACGAATTGAGCTTATATGTTTCATAAAAGTTTGTGGACCATACATAAGCGCTCCACTAAAGAATTTAGTTTTAATTTCCGGTGCTGTGAGGATTTTTCAATGATTTTTCAAGATACTAAGACTTTCAAGTACTCGAAGGATATAATTTTCCGTTAGTCCATAGAGTACCTTTTTTTCTCATAAATTATTCATAAGAAGAAGAGTATTATTGAATCACTGTATACGCTCTGGGGTATCATTTGGAGTTATTCTTGATTCGCCAATTTTCTCCATAATTCCATCCAACTTTATAGAATGAAGATTTAATTTGTCTTCCATGAGGGAAGCTGAAATGATCTTTCCAACGATACTGTTATTATCCCCATCGTCTATTCGAAACAATGATAACAATGTGTTCGTGAGTTTTCAAAAATCTTCAGTATTCATAGGAGATTTCGATAGAAGTACTTTTATTCCTTCTAATTGGGCAAGATCGGTAGTGAGTGTACTATTTTTGTGAGTTTCGATGTACTCACGAACTTCTTTTTTTTCAAATTTTGCAATGGCTTTTTCTATGTGTTCACGTCTCGGCCATTCTTTATTCCAGCCATTTGAAAGTCCTTTGATTCGTATTTGAAAATCTCCATAGGAGCTAATGGCTTTTACCTTTTGAAGAACAGGATATTCTTGAATAGTTTGTTTAATTTCTTTTCTAATTCATTCAGGTTTATACCATTGCCCATTTGGACGTTCATAACTCTCAAGGACCAGTACTTGTTTTACGAGTGATCGATTATATGGATGTGATATGGTTGCATCAAGAATTTTCCTATCTTCAGTTTTCAGGATAGTATCGATAGTGCTATCTGTAACCATGAGAGATTGCATTCCAGAGAGAATATGATCGATTTCTTTTATATGGATTTTCAAATGGAATCATGGTGGTATATTCCCAGCAAGAATATCTTTTCATTCAATTAATTTATTTGATCGAAGGGATTGATCGATAATGCGACGAACCAATTCTTTTGCAAGTATTGGATTGATTCCATCTAAAAGAGTGAGATTTTTATACTGTTCTTGCCTTTTTTTCTGACTCTGGAGTTCTTGGAGAATTCAAGTAATAACAGATCCGGAAGAATCTCAGGGGTATACAGTATATTCAATATATGATCGAAATTGTGCTGTTTCAGATGCTTGTTGAGTGCGTGATTGTTTTGCTTTTGAAACATACTCACGAAATACAGGATTCACTCCATTTGTTTCAAAATACGGAATAGCACGATTTACATTTGTTGCGCTTTTATTGAGTATATTTTCATCCTGAAGGTATCATGCTAATTCAAGCGCTTTAATTTGCCTTGCATAAAATATCTGTATTCTTGCATCATACGTTTTTCTGTCTTCTTCTTTTGTAAGATCCAGTCCATGAAATGATTTTTTTTCAAAGATGGGAATTGATGTTTTTAGGACTGATTCGATGCTTTCTGAAATTCTTTTTCCTTGTTTTGTATAGGTAAAATCCCCATTTTCATTCCGAGCAAATCGAAGATCATAGGTTCATTTCACTTGAAGGGAATCAATCGGATTATCATAGGATTCTTTTCTAAATACAGAGTTTTTATCTGGTTCTATCAGTTCAGTGGGAAGGAGTTTTCCAGTACCAATGAGCTCAAAATAGAAGCGTGTACGAGCATTCATATTAGCACGCTTATCCTTATCGTCACTATTTCATAAGTGCCATCCATCTACCATAAGTGGTCCAGAAATTGTAAATGTATCTTCTGGAGTTATGCGTATACGATCATTCAATGGCTTTTTCCATTCTTCAGCAAGATTTATTTCTTTTCATCAAATGGTTATATGAATTAATTCTGCATAGACTTGAAGGTGTTTTTCAATTGAGTCGATTCCTATTTTATTCCAAGCAGATGAATAATCAGCCCTTGATGCAACAAAATGGGTAACAAATGTTGTAAGAGGGAGCTCCTCTCGTTTCTCTAACTTTTCTTTATTGGACTGTATTTTTCATTCAAGAGATTGCTTTTCTTGTATGGAACTATTGTATGATTGAATAGCCTTTTGAAGGACTGCATCTCAAAGTACGAGCGAGCCAAGTTTTTCGATAGGAATTGGTCCAGATTGCTTTCATGACTCAAGAGTTCCTCGTATCTCTCTCAGTGTATTTTTATTTTTTTTATCGGTTTTGTAGAGTGACTGAAGGTATTTTGAATCATTGGCTGTTTGATGAAATACTCGTTCTAGAGTAGATATATCGTTTACTTCAAGCGCTTTCATAAATAAATTCCTTTTCCTTTTATCTTCTCCGACAATGGTATTGATTCTTCAATCAAAAGCAGTGAGACGATTTTTTAGAAATTCATTTTTTTCTGGATCGAGTGATTGAAGTAATTCTTTTTCGGCTTCTGTAAGAATTTTTTTTTGATTCTCGAGTGTGTGGTTGAGTTGAATATTCTCAATAGTGGCTTGTTGAATTTCATTGATTCGTTCTATTTTTTTCTGGTTTTGATTTTCAATTTCTTCTCGTTTTTCTTTAATATTTTCTTGCGTTTTCTGGATAGATTGGAGAGATCAGAGATACTGTGAGATAGCTCGTTTGATAGTTGGAAGAGAGGTTATATCCTTTCCAAGTCATTCGAATGAACCCGGACTTATCTCTCCATGTGAACTTTCATTGAGGTGTGTAAGTATATTCTTTACACCATTTTCTATTCGTCGCTTTCTTGATTGGAGCGCAACAATATAGGTAGCATCATCATCCGTTACGGTCCAATGAATAATCTTCGCAAGATCCCGTTTTATACGTACGATATCTTCTGTTTGAAATAGGGTTTCAAGTTCTTTTTGTTTTTCTTGTTGTATTTCTTCAGGAAATTGCCGTACATATCTTTGAATCACTCCATTGATGGCATTTGCTTTTTTCGCGAGTTCTGGATTTTTTGTAATATCAATTGAGGAAAGTACCTTTTCCTTTTTTTCATCTAATGTTCTTTTTGTTGATTCTAACAATTGTTCGTATCCTTCTAGTTCTTTTTGGATACGTTTTGTATCATTTCCAAATGATGTGAGTTTTCAATTTTGAATGATGGGAACTTCATGTGCATTGAGTGTAAGATTTGCATTTCCAAGAAGCATGGATTGATGGGTATTGTAGTGTTTTTCTGTTTTTCAAGAATTATAATTGACGACCTCTCATTTCCAGTTGCTTCATGTAAAATAGAGTGGAACAAGGCTAAATGGGGCTGATGTTTCGAGCTCCTTTCCAAGTTTCTTTACTTGCGAAATATAGGATGATTCTTGTCCTGATTTTATAGGATTCGATTCAAGTATTTTCGAATCATCAAAAGCATCCATGAGAGATATCTTTGGTTTAAATCCTATTACTTTCATCTGTTCTGGTAACATCCATGCATCTATTTTTTGCTTTTGAAAAAATGCTCGTTCTTCTCTTGAAGCATCTTTCATATCAATAGACTGTGTCATAAGTGTACGGATCAGATTTGCACAACTTACATTTTCTTGTCTTGAATGATCTACAATTCTTGGGAGTCTTGGATCAAATGATGCTTCTTGTGACCGAATAAAGCCCGTAAGAAGCTTTGGTCATATAGATACGGGAAGTTGAGGAAATATAGTACCTCGAATATTTCTTTTTAAGACACTTCGGTCATACATTCCAACTTTTTCACTCGTGCTTTGTGCTTCCGAGATAACGCGCAAAATTGCTACCTTTTTCCGAAATTCTATCGGATCTTTTGGTACAAATATTGTTTCTCAGATATGAATGAGTGGGTTTTTCCCACGCATAACTATTTGTTTTCAGAGTGACTGATTCAGGATAAGGAGGTCTTGATACGATTCCATGTTATATCTTTGAGCAATAGAAGCAACGGTTTCTCCTGGTGATATTGCATGGGGTATGACATTTTCATGCAGTTCTTGCTTGAGTTTTATAACTTCTTGATTCTGATTTCCAAGAAGGGAATCAAGTTGAGTTTTTTTCTGTTCCATAAGTAGAGATTTATTTATATATTATACTTTATATATATAATGATGTCAAATTCAGTCAATATAATATTGACAATATATAACTTTATGTAAAATACATTAAATCTAACTCTATTTCAAAATATGCAAGAGAATACTGTAACTTTATGAGATAATTCCTCAGATGGATACGTGCCATTTAGTGAAATTCAACTTTTTATTGACGAAGAAACTCCTGTTCAAGAAGTAAAAAATCCACCCATTTCTCAAGATGTAAGAGCGGCAATTGAAAAACATGAGAGAATCATTCTGACTATTGTGGATTTTTGGAATCGTCCAAAGGATTTCCGTGATTTTGTAAGACCACTTCTCATGATGGCTCCACGATATAATCCAAAAACTGGGAAAATTGAGGAGATGAGACAAGGATTTTCACCCGAGGAAATGGACGATCTCATCCTGCTTACTGCAATACATGCATCTGTTTTCTGAGATGAATCAATGGAGGATGTGAAAAATGGGTCAAAAGATCCTTGGTCAGAACATTTTATAAAATAAAAATCCTTGAGGGATAACTCCTCAAGGATTTTTATTTTCCGGTTCTTATGCATGTATATCCGTCTATATCCCCCCAACGAATTCCAATTCGGCTTCGATTTTTCTCAATGACTGATTTAAACGATTCAAATTCGTTCTGTTTTTCTGGTTGGTTCGATAAATTCTTTAAGATATGAAGGTCACGAATATGTTTTCGCATATAGGTAATGGTTGCAAGATCTGTTGTTTTTGAAATCATATCTTCGGTCATGCAGACTTCAAGATGAATATATCGATTAAAAATATCATGCATATTTTGTGTGGATGGATTCTTTGCATCAACGTTGCTAGAGAGTGAAAATACTGCTGCAGCAAAAAAAGTACAAAGGAGATGTGTCCCCTTTTGGTGTATTGATTTTTTTGGTGTGTTGTTTTGAATTATCAGCATAAGGTTGAGTTAATATTAGTATTTATATACTAAATCCGTTTTATGTCAATAATTTTGCATTGCAAGCAGGAATATGGTATGGTATGTTATATACAATCATATTACTCATGAATCAACAAGAAAAAGGTTCACACTCCATTTCTCAATTCAGGAAGGTCTCTGAGTGAAAAAATACACCCGTTCAGTCTTTATCTCCTCAAAATGCTACCATAGCTGAAGGGAAAGGATATTTTGATGTACTCTCTCGGCAATTGAAAATTCCTGAATGGAAACAGATTGCTGCTCTTATAGAGGCATCTGTTGGGCATCCTAAAACGTGAGATAAATATATTCTTTGAAATGGAACGCTTCAAGTTTTCCGAGATGGAAAATGTATTACTTCTCATATTATAGATGTTGAAATTGATCGAGCATATAAAAATAAAAATACTCATAAAACTCATATTCAAGAAACAACAAAACAAGCAACTGAAAAATGTCGTCAAGAAGTGTGTGCTTCAAAAATAGTTATATCGGAAAAAATAAACTGAAACACTGAAAATAGATCTATTCAACCGGTAGCAACGAAACTTGCAAATGCACTTTGAATTAGTCCATCAATTATGTCGAGCCTTATAGAAAGGGAATCTGGATTCCGATCCGATCTTGTTTCTCAAGCAGGAGCAAAGGGTATTATGCAAATACGTGATATTGTATTTGATGATATGAGAGGCAAATACAATCAAAAAGGACAGATTGAATCTGGTCGATGAATGATGGTATATCGTTCATTTTTTCAGAAAATTCCACGAGATGTTATTCAACTTTGTCCCGAAATCACAAAACAATGACTTACCCAATTGCAGTCAAAGAATGAGATGCCAAGACAGCAGTATCAAGAGATTATTAAAGTTTTGCAACTTCATGCGAGTAATCCTTATGTGAATATGATTATTGGAAGTGTATATCTTTCCTTTCTTCTTGAAACGGTTGATGATAATAAACAGATACCATCGCTCGTTCATCAGATTGATTTAAAAAAGTTAAACGGATTTCGTCAGGCAAAATGACAAAATCTTATAACTTCTAATCAGCTTTCACATTTTGCTCATACCTTACAGACGAGTGAAAATGCAAGAAAAAAGTTTTCAACACTTGCATCCTATAATGAGTGATCACTGACAAAGAAATGAACACATGGAGTCTATTATGCAACGTTAATTATGATGGCATAATTATATTATTGCCTGAAAGTTTCAGAGAGTTCAATTCTCCAATTTGTCTCATCTATACTTATAATACTCACCTGAATAGAGTTCCCGATTCTATAGAATTCTTTTCCTTCGCGAGTTCTTAAACTCCCCGTGAGTGGATGGAGAAGGAGATTTCCTCATCGTATAAAAATACTTCATTCAGCACCATTTGGAAGTTCTACATAGATATTACTTTCAGTAACTCCAGATATAATTCCATCCCATGTTTCCCCGACGTATTGTTTCATGAATCTGCACATATGAATGTCTTCTATAATTCGAGATACCACTTCCGCATTTCGTTCACGCTCTGAGGATTTTTCGGCTTTTATTTTTAACTCTTTTTGTGTATATATTGCCGAATGATTCCGAAGAAAATACTTAATAATCCTATGAAGTATGAGGTCTGGATATCTTCGAATGGGGGATGTAAAATGGCTATAAAATTCGAGAGCAAGTCAAAAATGAAGGAGAGGTTCCTCGGCATAGATTGCCTTTGACATTTTTGGAAGTAGTAGACGAGAAAGTCTGTAATATTCATTCGGAAGAGCACTATCGAGTGCTTCTCGTATGATTTTTGGTGTTATTTCTTGAGTATCTATGGCCTCTTGTCAGAGGATAGAACGTATAATAGGGACAACTTCTCTATTTGGCGCTGCATGAATGCGAGAAAGAAATGGTATCTTCTTCTTTTGACACCATTTGGCTATTTCCTCATTTGCTAATACCATACATTCTTCTATAAGCATATGAGCTTCATTTCTTTCCCTTTTTTGAATATCTGCTATGGTCCCATCTCATCTGAAACGAAACATACACTCTGTAGTGGTAAAAAGTATTTTTCCTTCTTTTTTCCTTCTTTTTTCAAGTGCTTTATATAGGGTATATGATGTATTGATTGTTGTATTCCATTCCTCATCATGAAGTGTATTATCTTGTTGGATGATATATTCAAAAACTTCATCATAGGTTGAACGATGATTACTTTCTATAATACTTTCCGTGACATGAGTTTGGAGAACGTGTCATAAAGTATTGATTTCTAGGAGTATTGAGAGGGTATATTTTGGACTTCAAGGATGCAGCGAACAAAGATGGTTTGAAAGGTGTTCAGGAAGCATAGGGATGACCTTACCAGGCATATATATACTTGTTCCGCGCAAGAATGCCTCATGATCTAATTTGCTCCCATGTTGTACATACTCTGATACATCAGCAATATGAACTCATAAGAGTGTATTTCCGTTTGGAAGCGTGAGAATTGATATAGCATCATCCAGATCTTTTGCATCACTTCCATCAATAGTTGTGGTATACCAAGAGCGAAAATCAGCTCGATTTTGACCATCTATTGCAATATATGGAAAAGTTTGATTTGAAAATTCAAATGATCCAGTTGATATTGTATGAGGAGTGGGTGATTGAAATCAATTTGCCTCTTGTTGAACTTCATCTGAAAAGAGAGTTCGAACATCATGGCGAAATAATATAACTTTCTCGTCTATATCGTCCTCATCTTTATTTCAGAGATATCTGAGGATCTTAGCAGTAGGAGTTGTTGGTCATCATTCAAGTCGAATAATAACAATATCTCCATCTTTTCCTGTAATCGGAACTCATGATCGTATTGTCCTATCGCCAAATCAGTGAACCAATCGTAAATGGAGTCGAGGATTTCATTTATTTTCTGATCATCGACTTGTTGTAATAATGGCAAGAAGTGGTTTTGAACTTTGAGAGATGAGTTTTATAATTTTTGCCTCTGGAAGTTTTGTATTTTCTGAACGTCTTGTTGGAATAATCTCCACAATGTCGCCATGAATATATCAGCGACGATAGGTTTCAAATATGAAATAAACATCTCCTGCTTTTGTAGTGACAGTTGCTTTATTTCCAGTATATTCAAATATACCAATGAATGTTGGTGCATAAGAAGGCCTCTTATGCTTGGATTTAGATAAGTGCATAGGAACGAGTATACTCTCATTTCCTGTTTTTGTGAAATTTCCTTTTCGTTTATTCTTCGTCTATCTGAGTAAAATCATGTTCAGCATAGGTTTTACCAGCTTGTACCGCCTCAAGTGCATATCGAACATGAGGTATAATAAGATCAGGTAGGCTATCAAGAGGAAACCACCCCATATCGTTATGCTTATCAAGTTCTTTATTTTCCGGAGTTCATATCCAATTGGTACTTACTCAAAAATAGTAGACACGAGTTCCATTATTGGCTCGTATATTTAAGATGAGTTCATGTTCAATATCTGTAACATCAACTGTTACTCCGGTTTCCTCTTCAAGTTCTCGGATTGAAGATTCTCGAAAAAGTTCATCATTTTCCACTTTTCATGCAGGAAGTCCCCAGTGGCCAGGCCATGAGGTATCGTTATACCCTTTTTGAATCAAAAGAACGTGAGTTCAGTGGAGAAGTATAATATGAGTTGAGAGGGGTATGCACGCACGCATAAGAAGAATATTGATTTAATAAGAGAGATGTTTATTATATGCCAATATTCTTCATTTATCAAATAGAAATTCATATACCCAGTAGAGTATATATAGATTTTTATATTTTTCATATTATGACTTCTATTGATGTTTTTGTACGGGTTCAAGATAATTTATGAGATATAGGTTTTACTCTTGAACTTATAGATGCATGGAAACAGAGACATCCATTTACCCATATTCAGATATACACAGATAATCCTTCTGCATTTCAAAATTTTCTATGAACATCATTCTCTTTCGTCTCATTGTGGAGTGAGTTGGAATATGAAAATTGAAAACACTGAGATTTTGCATGGTTTTTGTTTAATTTTCCCATTCCTGAATCTATCTTAAAAAAACCATGAACTCTCCAGGGGGCACTCCATTTTGATTACCTCGCTTTTGATTCATGAATTGTTGGAATGCATTGAGTAGAACATATATGTTCCTCAGTAAAATTCCCAGTACACCATATTGTGAATTCTCCTTGTATCTGAGGAGGTGGAACATTAATTCCAAGAACTGAACATCTCAAGAAGGAAGAATGGTGTGATTTTTTTCGTACTGATAGTATTCTTTCCCAAGCCTCCTGGGTTTCTGTTTTTATGTATCCAGAAGGATGGGAATATGTTTCCCGTCTTCTTCCTAAGAATGCTGTTGTGTGGTGTTTTGATGCTTCTTCAGTGTATAGAAAAGAAGGGAATATTCATTATCTTCCATATCAGTCATTTGAGCTTTATCAAAATCTCTTGGAAATTTCAGATATAAATATTGTTCGTGGTGAAGTAAGTTTAGTGCGTGCAATGCATGCATGAAAACCATTTTTATGGGATATGTATAAAGAAAAATGAGGATGGAATAAGGATGAATATAACGCATTTTGTAATTGGATGGATACGTATAGTTTTGATGAAAGATATAAGGAAATAATGTGAAATATAAATCAGCGAACTTGAGTTATTTCATGGGATTTTCTTCTTGAGTATGATTTCAAGAAAATCTCAAAAGAAATCAAACAAAGGAATTTGATTGATACCATAGATGCGTATATGGGGTTTTGAAAATAAAATTCATTTATTTGAATTTGTATTTTTCAGAAAGCAAGATACTATTTTCTCGTTTATCTTTTATCTATTTTTATATGTCTTCTGTTTTGAAAGAGTTTAAGGATTTTGCCATGAAAGGGAATGTTATTGATATGGCAGTCTGAGTGATTATTGGTGGTGCGTTTGGAAAGATTGTAAGTTCGCTTGTAGAAAATATCTTTATGCCAATTGTTGGGTATCTTACAGCTTGAGTAGACGTAAAAGATCTCGCTATTAAGATGTCTTTACCTGCAGTAGATGGAACTATGAAGGTAGTCGATTTAAAATATGGAGCATTCCTTCAGTCTATGATAGATTTTATCATAGTTGCATTTTGTATATTTCTGTTTATCAAACTCATAAATAAACTTCTTAAGAAAAAGAAAGAAGAACCTGCTCCGGTTGTTCGTGCTGAAGATATACTTCTTCTTGAAGAAATCCGTGATCTTCTGAAGAAATAAAAGTGTATTTTCGTTCCAAATACATAAAAAATCCCTCAAAATGTTTTGAGGGATTTTTTTTAGAGAGAATCAAATTTCTACTCTTCATCTTCTTCTTCGAATTTTACTCCACGTTCAGTACGAATTTTTTCTGTAATATTATTTGGAGTATGTGCATAATGAGCAAATTCCATTACATACGTTGCACGTCCTTGTGAAGATGATCGGAGATCTGTAGAGTAACCGAACATTTCAGAAAGAGGAACGTGAGCGCGGATAATCTTTGCCATACCACGTTCAGTCATTTCGATGATTTGACCACGTTTTGAGTTGAGATTTCCAAGAACATCACCCATATATTCTTCAGGAGTATTTACTTCTACTAGCATGATTGGCTCAAGAAGAACAGGTCGAGCTTTTTTAGAAGCCTGACGGAATGCTTTGATAGCAGCCATACGGAATGCAAGTTCATTGGAATCTACTTCATGGTAAGAACCAAAAGTAAGAGTAGCACGAACATCAACCACTGGATATCCGGCAATCATACCACGAGAATATGCTTGAGCAAGCCCCTTTTGAATACCTGGAATATATTCTTTTGGTACTACTCATCCAACAATCTTATTTACGAATACAGTTTCTCCCTTGAGTCCTTCTGGATCAGCTGCACGCATTTCAGGACTAATTGGCTCAAATGTCATCATAACATCACCAAATTGTCCACGACCTCCAGATTGTTTCTTATGAACCCCACGTTCATCTACTACACTTTGAGTAATAGTTTCACGGTAGGCAACCTGAGGAGCACCAACATTGGCTTCAACTTTGAATTCTCGTTTCATACGATCTACAAGAATTTCAAGGTGAAGTTCACCCATACCAGCCATGATTGTTTGTCCAGTTTCAGAATTCGTAGAAACACGAAATGAAGGATCTTCTTCAGCAAGTTTATTGAGTGCCATACCCATTTTTTCTTGGTCGGCTTTTGTTTTTGGTTCTACAGAGATTGAGATAACTGGTTCTGGAAATACCATACGTTCAAGAACAATTGGCTTACTTTCATCACAAAGAGTGTCTCCAGTTTTAGTATCCTTGAGTCCAATTACAGCTCCAATATTTCCAGCAGGAATTTCTTCAATTTCTGTACGGTTATTTGCATGCATTTGAAGAAGACGTCCAATACGTTCTTTTCCTCCAGATACTGAATTCATTACGTATGATCCAGACTTGAGAGTACCGGCATAAACACGAACAAAAGTAATACGTCCAACAAATGGATCAGTCATGATTTTAAATGCGATAGCACCAAGAGATTCATTTGGATCTTGCTTGAGTGTAATTTTTACATCAATATCATCTACATCAGTTCCAGTAATAGTTCATTCGTTGATATCAAGTGGAGAAGGAAGAAAATCTACAACCGCATCAAGTACGAGTTGTACTCCTTTATTCATAAGAGCTGAACCACACATAAGTGGGTAAAGTGCATCAGAAATAACTCCTTTTCGAATACCTTGTTTAATTTCAGCTTCTGTAAGTGTACCAGCATCAAAGAACTTATTCATGAGATCATCATCTTGTTCTGCAGCTTTTTCTACAAGTTTTTCATGCCATTCTTTTGCTTGTGCTTGGTATGATTCAGGAATTTCCATTTCAACTACTTTCTCACCCATTTTACCTTCAAAAGTATAGGCCTTCATGTTGATAAGATTGATGATTCCAGAAAAATCATTCTCTTGTCCAATTGGGAGCTGAATAGGAATTACCTTATTACCAGCAAGACGCTTAATAATAGACTCATAAGTCATCATAAAGTTTCCTCCAGTCTTATCCATTTTATTGGCAAAAGCGATACGAGGAACTCCATATTTATCAGCTTGTTTCCATACAGTTTCAGATTGTGGCTCTACTCCTTGTGATGCATCAAAAACTGCAACAGCACCATCAAGTACACGCATAGAACGTTCTACTTCAATAGTAAAATCAACGTGGCCTGGAGTATCAATAAGATTCAGTTGAATTCCTTTCCATGTTGTAGTGGTTGCAGCAGAAGTAATAGTAATACCACGTTCTTTTTCCTGCTCCATCCAGTCCATAGTAGCACCTCCATCATGTACTTCTCAGATTTTATGATTAATACCAGTATAAAAAAGAACACGCTCAGAAGTTGTTGTTTTTCCAGCATCAATATGGGCAGCGATACCGAAATTACGAATATTCTTGAGATCTTTTGAGATCGCCATAGAAACAAAAATAAATAATTAAAAATTGAAAGAAACGACATATCTTGCCCTTTCGTTTCTAAATTCATTGAAGAATGAACAGGGAAACAAAAAAACAAAATAGGTCATATCTAAAAATGACGTCTGGATAATATTGAAAACTCAGAAAAAGTCAAAATATTTGACAGGGTAGAATTTTATCGAATTTCTTGATTTTTTTTCCTTCTATCCCTGTACTATCAATGATACTGATGAAGGTATAAAACCATGAATATATATTTATTATCATGATTATATATAATATGTCTATAAGAAATATGGAGAAACCAATCTCCTTTTTTGAGATATATTGAATTCTCTGGCACAATACCATGGTATACAAATATATCTTCGCATCCATATGCAATCTCATAGCCAGAATGATTCTTCCGAGAATCTTGATACGAAAAATGAACTCCATCTTCTTGATGCCTACTATTCAGAATCTTCTCTTCCGAAGCATTTTCCTGAATCAAAAAATCCTCCCATAACGGTAATCGAGGAAATTTATGATTCAAGTGAAGTATCTTCTTTGGATGATAAGATTGTAACAGCATTTCGAGAATATATTTGTGAAAAAGAAGAAATAAATACCTGAAACCGTACAAAAATTATTTATCGTGTAAAGCGTTTTTTGTTCGTTCGTGCACTATCAATGGTAATGACTACTATTGCCACTGTTATGCTGCTTGGTTATATCATGTATAGCTCGGCAAAAGAAGATTATTCAAAAGGGGAAACATTTGGTACAAGTCTTGGAAATAATGTTGTATCATTTTTTACAGTGGTACGATCTTGAATGGATGCCCTTATTACAACTTCTCCAAGTCTCAGTCCATCCATAGAAAAACCTATAACATGAGGATATACTTGAGCTACCATCATTACAGGAAGTATCATTTCTTCCCAGCCTTCTGTAAATACTCAAACTTGATCCCTATCGGTTTCAAATTCTTGAGAAGTAATTATTCGAAAGGTGACAAGAAAACGGGCGTATATTCCTCCAATAAGTCAAACTGACTCAAATTCTCAAAATATTTCTTCAATTCCTCCAGCACCGGTTATTATTTATTCGGGTTCGATAGATACTATTGATTCATCTACTGGAACAGAAACAATTCTTGCGAATAATGCTAATACGGGAGAATTTTTATCAGAACAGACAGATTCTGGAATGATAGAAGCGGAAAGAATTATTACAAATAATACACTCACATTTGTAACTGAAGAACAGAAAGCTTACTGGACTTCACTTGAGTCCAAGATGGCTGATCTTTCTGAGAGAATTGCTAATGTTTCTGCTCCAGCAGATGTTTCCTATAGTATTGCAAATGGTTCTATTGCTACAAAACATATTTGAGAATGACAGGTAACTACCTTGAATATTGCAAACAACTCAATTACTGATATTGATGTTGCAATGAATGCTGGAATTAATCCATGAAAAATTGCTCAGAGTGAACAATATATGTTTGTAAGTAAGAAGCAGGTGGATTCTTGGAACTCACTACTTACTCAGATTACAGAGCTTCAGAAAATGGTAACATCATTATCACTCTGAACATTACCTTCTGCTCCAACGAAAACAGGCTCTGTAACTCCGTATATTTCAAGTGGATCTCTCTTGATTTTTAGTCAAAATATTGCAACTGGAGCAGTTGACGGTACGAAAATCTCTGCTTGTTCTGACGGACAAATACTTCGATATAGTTCTGGAGATGGTCGTTGGATATGTAGTAATGATATGACTGGAGGCGGAGGATGAGGAAGTTCTACAACCAACGTATATAATACTGCATTAGGAAGTGGAAGTATCGGATCTGGAAATATTGCTACAGGAGCTATTCAAGACTATCATTTTTTCACAGGAGCTATCAATCCAGATAAAGTTGCTACAGGAACTGGCGCACGATTCGTAACTCAGGCAGAAGTAGATTACTGGAACTCTATTCCACTTTGAAGTGGTGGAAGTGTTCCCCCCGCTTCTATTGGTACTACAGAGTTAGCTGACGGTTCTGTTACGAATGCAAAGATAGCACTTGATGCGGTAACAACCGATCGTATTCAGGATGGAACTATTACAAATGGAGATATTGCTGGAGGAGCAAATATTGATCCGACAAAAATTGATCAGTCCAATAGTAACTATAAATTTGTAACTCAAGCAAACATTGATTATTGGAATTCACTTCCAGCATGAAGTGGTTGAGGTGGTGGATGACCCATTGCTCCTGATTCTATTACCAGTACAGAATTGGCAAATGGTTCAGTTGGAAATAGTGAGATCCAATCCGATGCAGTAACAACGGATAAGATTCTTGATGGAACTATTTCAGGAAATGATATTAGTATTAGTTCCATTAATGATGCCCATATTAATAATATAAGTATCAGTAAACTTATAAGTGCTGCAGGTCAATATTTTACATACCAACCCAATGGTGTTGCATGTCTCAATGGAGAAATTCTCTCTTGGGATTCTGGAAATGGTCGTTGGATTTGTTCCAATGCTCTTTCTGGTGCTATTACCACTGAATCTGATCCTATTTGGATATCAGAAAAATGAGGATATGTTACTTCTGGTGCACTTGCAATGACTGATTCAAATGTTCTCAATCTTACAAATAATCTAGCAACCACAACGGGCGCACTTGCAACTTTATCAGGAAATATTTCTACAAACTACTATACTCGTACACAACTTCAGACGAGTTGACAAGCCTTGATGCATTGGGGGAATCTTACAAATATTCCTACCGCTTCTTCACTTGTTTCATGAGTACTGACTTTTACTGATTGGGTTTCATTTAACGCAAAACTTTGAACTGGGGCTTCATTTTGATGAGATGTAACAGGAACATACAATAATATACAGATTGCAGCCGGGATTATTACTGATACTGAAATTGCAGCCGGTGCAGCCATTAGTCCATCAAAGATTGGAACCGATGCGAGTAATCGATTTGTAACTGATGCTCAGATTACTGCTTGGGATTTGAAATTATCTTCAGAATCTGACCCTACTGTAAATACACTTGGTAAGGCTATACTTTCTTGTGCTGATAATGAGACGGTAAAATTTAACTCAGCAAGTGGTATTTGGCTTTGTTCTAATGATGTAAGTGGTATTCTTATTGAATCTGATCCAGTATGGAGTTCTGAGAAATTCAGCTACTACACAACCGGAGCAGTGGATACTCTTCTTTCCTCCTATGCAACCAATGCA
>CAKZJF010000050.1 GCA_936941205.1 uncultured Candidatus Altimarinota bacterium
AATATGTATTATTGTTATTTTGAACTTAAGTAAGTCTGAAATTCATTATATTCTCCATAGGTCCAACCAAGTTCAGAAGTTGAGTTGCAAGAGTAACTCCAAGATATCTCCAGTGCCAAGGTTCTATCTTATATCCATCAAGCCCTGCTCAATGTTGATAGCTTTGATGATATCCATAGATATGAGCATTTCTCTTGAACCAGATATAATATTATTTCTCTTCCGCCTTATATACTCCATCCCAATTTCAAGGAGGATTCTCTGAAAGAATTCGTATACGTTCCAGAAAAACTGATGCCACCGCATCTCAGTTAAGAAGTACTTCTTGGAAAAGCAATTCAGCTCCAGAAAAATCTCCAGAAAAATAGAGTAAAAGTCCTTTTTCAAAAGTATCTATTCTTTGTTTCTGTTCTAGAGAGAACTCACCGATTCTTCAAAGCAACTCATACACATGAAGCACTTTTTGTTTTCACTTCATCTGAACCCTATCAAGAAGGCGGAAAACATATTTCTCTTTTGTTCGATGATATATCGCTTCACTTACACAAATATGAGTCGAGTAAAATTTATTAAGTCATTCTAAACGAGATGCACTATTTACCGTATCCCCTACGGCTGTAAATTCTATTTTTTTTCCTTCAATTCATATATTTCCAACAATTGCTTCTCATCGATGAATTCCCATACGAACAGTAATACGAAATCAAAATTCTTTTTCAAAATATGTATTCAATTCTTGGATCTTTTCTTGCTGAAGTAATGCTGCTTCGCAGGCATCTTGACTATGAGAAGGATCTGGGATAAGTGCTCACCAAAGTGCCATGATAGCATCTCATTCGTATTTATTAATAAATCATTTCTGAGTTAAAATGATACGAGAAGTATGCTCGAGATATGTGGAGAGAAATTTCATGAGTACTTCTGGCTCAAAATCTTCTGATATTCCAGTAAATCCTGCAATATCTGAAAAAAATACAGTGATTTCCTTTTTAGCACCTCCAAGCTTTACAGACTCATATTTTTCCAAAACAGCAGTCACGAGATCTTCGGCAAGATATTGAGAAAGTGCATTTTTAAGTATTGTTTTTCCTTTTTCTTCATGAAGGTATTTATAGGTAATCATAATAATACTATTCACTCCAACAAGAAAAATCATCTCAACAGGATAAGAAAAAAGAAGATTGAAAGCAGTATATGAAAGTAACTGAAATCCAATAATAGTAAACAATGTAATACCAATAAAGAGGGTTTCAACAATCCTATTATGGAGGGATAATCCAATAAATGCGAGCAGGAAAGCAAGTAAGATAAGAAATAATATCTCAATCATCGGATCAAGAAAATGAATGAGTCTTTTTGCAAGAATACTTTCTATTGCATTCGCATGAACAAATACTCCAGGCATAATTCCAACAGGAGTATTCACTTGATCAAGTGAACTTGCTGTATAGCCTATAAGGACAATTTTTCCAGAAAATGATCCAACTGGATATTGTTTTTTAAAGACATCAACAAACGAAACAGTGGAGAAATTTTTATAATCGGTTATATACTGATGCATTAAGATATTTTTCGTATTTCATCCTGCAGTCGGGAGAAGGAAATACTCTCAATAATGAAATTTATAATAGGAATTGTAAAGATTACTCATGGAAATATCCCGTTCTTTTCCAGTGATAGAATCAAGAAATATACGGATATTCGCTAAGGCAAATGACTCAAAAATTGATCACGAATCGATTTGAATAGGATAAGATCAACGAATATTTTTTGTAAGTGGATCTTCATAGGGATTAACATGACCGATAGAAACAGCATATTGTGCGAACTCCTTGATCGGAGAAAGAAAAAAAGAACGGCCAAGCACCACATTTCCAGCTTGTTGAATAGCTTGAGAAAATTGACTATCCTCTTGTGAATTGGAAACATCAGAAAAAAGAATATCCAACCCTATAACCCTTGCGCCATCTGCTCGAAGATTTCGAATAACATCAGCATAGTACGTTCGACGAAAATCCTGCCATCTCCCTAATCAACCACTTGTGGTCAATGTCGTATCATCAATTCAAACTACCACAACAGTATTCGTTGTATATTCATCTGAAAATCCTGCCACGATAACATCTTGAAGTTGTCTATTTGCCCAATCAAATAATCCATTCATTCCAAAGAATGGCGAAAGACTCATGCCCACCACAATAAAGAGAGCAAGAATACTGCTCGAAACTGCAACAATTATATGATTTTGGAAGAGTGATTTCATTGAATGATGGGAAACTATTGAACTGGAAGATTGTCATTGAGGAATTTCTGTATTGAAGTATTCATCTTCTGAAGAGTAGACTCCACTGCATCAGGAGAAATTGTTGGATTACTCAAAAATGATTGTACGTCTTTCTGGAGAGTCTTATAATCCGTACTTTGAACTTTTTGAAGAATATCACGAACACTTCCGGGAATACCATTTTTCTCAAGAAGATCAAGTGATGGCTTAAAAAATGAAGAAAGTTCTGGAGAATCTATACTTTCAAAAATATTAGAACGAGCGAATACCTCACGAAAAGAAGCTTTCTCAGATTCTGGAATGCTCGAGAGAATTTTATCTTGAAGTTCAATTTTTGAAACTACTTTCTCAGCGGTAAGTGCTTGAGATTGTAAATCTTGATACCAACGAATCAGGGCTTCACGGGATGCATTTCCAGAAATAGAAATCGTATTCGTAGAAGAAATGCGGGCATAATCAATAAGTGTCCGCATGTTCTTTGAAAATGAAAGTATCCAAAGAACAAAACGATCTATAATATTTTTTGGTTGAAGTAATTCCACGGATGTTTTAATATAGGTAGTAAGTTCTTCTTGATGATTTTTGTCAAAACTTGTATTCATATAAATCCAAATAGGATCTAATACGGTTGCCTTGAGTTTTGTAAAAATATCTGAGATTTTTACAATTTCTCCTCCAATAATGGTATTCTTCTTTCCATTTGCATCTTCCAGTGTTATTGCATGATTCATAGAATGAATATAATCATTTTCTGCATCAATCTCATAAACGGTTCAACGAACTGCAGCAGTTACTTGATAATTTGGAACTCGCGTTGTAAAATATGAGTTTCCAAACATAGCTCGCACAACATTTGACCAAACTCTTCATTTTTCAAGACTCGTTGCAATCTGAATCTGTGAAAGATCAGATGATACATTGAGGGTTTCTATAACTAGGCGACTTCCTCATGATAAACGTGAAACACTCTGATCTGGCCAATAGATAACCGCCATAGCTCAAGACGATACATCGATAATATCTCCAACCTCTAAGAGTTCATCAGCATTTTTTCCATACGATTCCTGATGTTCCAAGAGAATCTTTTCTTCATTTTTCCAAAGTGTCACATTTCCACTCAAAGAAAGAATATACGAATGACTTGTCTCATTGGCATGAAGAATTGTATAATAGCTATAGAAACTCCACCCAATCATACTAGAAAGAGCCAAAAATAAGAGAGCAACAATAAGCAACATACTAGAACGAATCGACATAGAAAGATTGAAAAAGAATATATTTTCTATATTCTACACCAAAACACTCAATAATTGAAATTTTCTATGCATTCTCGGTATCTTTATATTCTTGTGGTCATAATTGGTTTTATAGTCTATGAAGTCTATCTTATTTTTGTAGATACCTACAATAATCATCAGAAGGATTCATACATCTCCTACCTTACCCAGAAAAATACTTCTATTCAGAATACAATGGAGGAAAAAAGAATGCATAATGAGTATATTCGAACAACAGCATACAAGGAACGGATAGCAAAGGCTTCTCAATGAAAACAACTCCCAGGAGAAACGGTGATTAATCTCGTTAATTCTGAAGAAGTAGAGCTTTATAAGGGGTTTGATGTTACAAAAGAACTTATCTCTGCTGAAAAACAAAAACCATCCCCAACACAGGGCATGAAAAATCAGGAAAAATGGATGTACTATCTCTTTCGAATTGATATCAGAAAAAGTGAAGAAGAGTAAAAAAATAGCTGAGTTATCTCAGCTATTTTTAATTAACGACAGTAAGTGAGAACTTCTAATCTTCTTACTTCTACATATGGTCCTGATGATCCACTTACCCAAGTCTGAATTATGGCATCATTTATGTTGGATTCAGCAAATGGGGCAGATAAATAGGTTCGATACTTTGGACTCGCACCATTGGTTGGAGTGAGAGTAAAATCACGATTGGTTCCTCCACTAAAGGCAATACGTACCATCGGAGATTGTCATCCAGATATATTATCTGTATAGACAGCTGATAAGCGAAATTCTCGAGAAAGTCCAGATGGACATGAAGGAGTCGCATTCCCGAATGGACTATAGAGTTCAGAAATATTGACTGGAGAGGTAGCGGTGGTATGCACTGGTGAATCCCCTGTTTCTCCAAAAATCGTTGTTCGGAAAAGTGGAGTATCACTTGCTGCTCCAGCATTCGCAACAGCAATCCAACTTGATTTACAATCCCCATTCATACAAAGTCCTGATGAAGAGTTGATGTATCCTTTTTGTACATCAAGTCTGTAGACTCATGAGGAGGATGCTCCGGAACCGATAACTACTTGTGTATCGGAACTAGCTCAGTTTACTCAATTTACAGAACCGAGAACCATGGTATTGGAAGCTCTAACAAATGCATGAGAGCCAAGAGCAGTAGCATTGGAAATGCCAGTAAAAGAATAACTTGAGGAATATCAGAAAAAGGAATTATTTGATCAATTTAAATCACCTCAGGCACTTCATGCCATATATCAATTTGCTGTATTATTATTTCATGTATTTATTCATGATAATGCTCATCTACCTATTGCCGTATTTCCATTTCCAGTAGTTTGCATAAGGGTAGATTGTCAAATTGCAGTGTTATTATCTCATATTGAATTCATATCAAGTGCAAAATGACCTATTGCCGTATTATCTCATCAAGTAGTATTAAACGAAAGAGCTCTATAACCAATTGCAGTATTCTCATAACCTGATGTATTATTTAATAATGCATATGCCCCATTTGCGGTATTATACCATCAAGAATTCTTATCAAGTGCACTATAACCAATTGCAGTATTGAATCTACCATAAGTAAATCATTGTCCTATTGTAATGCTATTAATAAGAAGATCACCATTATTTGAATGAGACCATCCAGTTCCCGTCCAACGGAGCGTATTCCCAGTAGAACTTCCTATAGGAAGAAGATTAGCAAGTGCCCCAGTCGTTGCAAAATTGGCATTAATATATCCTGTACTATAGTAGTTTGTAAGGAGAGTGTTAATCGCTCCAGTCGTATAGTAATTTCCAGTGAGGTAAGTAGTTGAAGCGTAATTTGTATTTACATACACGATCGTTGCATAGGTAGAAAGATCTCCTGTCATTAGAAAGTTCGCATCAATATATCCTGAATTATAGTAATTATTGGTAAGATTACTCGAAAGCGTGGATACAAATCCAGAAAGGGTGTTCACGCGACCTGAGAGAGTTGTAATATTACCATTGGTAGTTCCAAGATTTGAGTTGAGAGTAGCAATATCTCCTGTAGCGGTTGCAAGGTTAGAGTTTGTAGTATTCAAGCTCGTTGTAAGGTTGGATACA
>CAKZJF010000051.1 GCA_936941205.1 uncultured Candidatus Altimarinota bacterium
CCAAGCTTATGTTCAAGGATCTTACAAATAACTGGTCAAAGAGTTACGTAGAGAAACTTGCTATTCGCGGAATCGTGAACAATGCTTCTAGCTACAATCCAGAAGGACGTCTTACTCGTGCAGAATTTCTAAAGATTGTTATCAAGACATCTGGATGGAATACTGATGGAGTTGCACTTCCTGGATTCGCAGATGTAAAGAGTACTCATACTCTTTCTAAGTTTATTGCGCTTGCTGCAAAGAAGGGTCTTGTAAATAAGGATGCGAAGAATTTCCGTCCTGATGATACTATCACTCGTGCAGAAGCTATGAAGATTCTCGTAGGAGTTCTTGGAGCTGATGTTGTAACTGACACTACTCCTGGTACATTCTCTGATGTTGTTAAGACTTCAGATCTTGCGAAATTTGTAAACAAGGCAAAGGCTCTTGGAATCATCTCTGGACAAGGAAGTAAATTCCGTCCAAATGACTCTATGTCTCGTGCTGAGATTGCAAAGGTTGTTGTAAACGCCTTCAAGTTGTAATATATTTCCCAAATAAATATATCGCGCTAAAATCCCACTTCTTCGGAAGTGGGATTTTATTTTGAATTATTTGCAAAAGTGTTGGAATACCGATAAACTAGAGGAATACTCAATAGACTTCGACTCATGGGAAACGTGCCTCCAGAGGATTCATCCGAACAAATAAATACTCATATCTCCGAAAGGGATATTCGGGTATTTTTGACTCAGTACGAGGCTTCTATAGGACGATACCTTTCAGAAGATTCAAAACATCGCATTATCCGAGTACTTATTCTCCTCATCAAAGATGGAACATATTTTCCATCCAATTTTACCAATTTCCAAATCCGTGGAAAGTGAGAAGCTTGACTCGTATTCTTTACCGGAAAAGATAATGTTCTCGTGAAGATACCTATTGTCTGGAGAAAAGAAGAACTGACACCAAAAGGGATAGAATTAGAAAAAGAAAAACCTGATCCAGTTATGTCAGTAAAAGAATGATGGAATCATGAGTCGTTCTATTATGGACTCTGGTCAATCTATGAGTTCGATCCTGCGAAGCAGTTCTTTCGGATTCCGATATACTACAAAATCAAAAATCACAAAGAGCTCATCGATATGGGCGCCATCATCATGGAAGAAGTCCAGGGAAGATCACTCTATTTTTATGGATTGATTGCATATCTTGAGGAAACACAACAAGCAAACTTCCAACGTTTCTTCCCAAATGGAAAATCAGACTATATGAGGATCAAAAATGATGATGAACTCGCTCGTATGTTTGGCGTGACCAATATACCAGAGACACTAACGCAATTCATGGAGTCAAAAAATCATACCCTCGATTATGAATCACTGACTTATGAGTTATTTGGACAAGAAGTCTATGATTCGATCATTGATTTTCTCAAGGAGTTCCGGAGTCATGGATTCGAACACTGAGATATTCATCCATGAAATATTCTTATTGTCAAAAATCCTGAAAATGATACAATGATAAAGAATGTATATCTCATCGACTTCTGAAAATCAACCATACTCGATGAACCCAAGTTACGCGATAGGGCCACGACAGATATCCGTGCAGGAAAAGAGTTCTGGAAATCAAGAGGCTGAATGCTATAAACACTCCCAACTATGAAAAAAAATCAATTCCCCACATCTTCTCATTCTCTTGAGACAACGAATCCAGTACAAGAATATTTTCGCAGAGCGGAAGACTTTTTGGAACTCCCAGAAGAAGTGACTATACCACTCAATCATATTATCTGACTTGCAGTAGAGAATAGACTCAGCAATCGATTCGTTGATCTGGAAAAAAATCAAATTGTTCTTCAGAAATATGCACACAGTTGGATTATTATATTTCGTGGATCCTACTTTGCAGTGCCAAAACATCTCATCGAAGGATACAATAAGAAAAATACTGCCAATCCGTATCTCCACTATCTTAAATGAGAAAAACCCATCTATAAAATCCGCCATAAGAATGAAACCGTTCTCGTGTATTCTTCGAATATTTCCCTTGTAGATGTTGTTACAAAGGGATTCGGTGAGAGGGTAGAGTCCACTCTTATTTCTGAAAATAAAGAATAAAAGCACCTCCAAGAGACGGGAATTGATAGAATACATATATTTTTGACAAGTGTTTACATATATGTACTATATGAATAGTCTCGATATACAAAGACGTATTTACATGTCGTAAGCACTTGTCTTGATACAAAGACGGAAAGGAACCATCATGTTGAAGTATTTATTGGTTGGTGCGATCGTGGGAATATTTTCTCCGCTTACCATCTTGGGTGGTATGCTCGTTGGATTTATTTTCTGGCTCATACTCAAGTAATGCCCATTGCGCCTTTCTTTTTTCTACCACTCTTCGGAGTGGTTTTTTTGTTTGCTTTTTCTCATTCTTCTGTTATCTTGTACCTATCATAACCCATGCTGTTTATGCCTCCATCATGTCTCATCCGTGATCACGACATAACTGCTCTCTCAGCATTTCATACTCCTGCAAAGGCAAGATATTACTTTGAGATATTGGATCAAAGCGCTCTCGAACATCTTCGAGAAATATATGAGTTCTCCATTCATGAACATCTCCCGATAATATTCATTGCTCGTGGTACGAACTTTTTGTTTGCCTTCGACGTTTTTCCTGGGATTATTATCCGATTTGATATTCGAGGATATACCCTGGATGGATGAATCTTGACGGTACAAGCATGAGAACTCGTTTCGCTCACTTCTCAGAAAATATATACCGAACATAAAAATTCTCACCTCATCCCTTGGGTGTGACTTCCTGGAACTTGGGGAGGAGCGATTGCTGGAAATGCTGGTTGATTTGGTCTTGAGGCAAAAGATTTCTTACTCGATGTTGCTATCTATGACATGGCACGGTGAACCCATGAAACTTGGACACGTGAGCAATGTCTCTTTGCATATCGTACCAGTAAGCTCAAAGCCCAATCACAGCGTCTTATATTATCTGCTCGTTTCGATCTCGGAGCTATCGTAGAGAATCCCTATATGGAAATGTCACTTGCAGAGTTCATGTCAGTTCGTCGTGAAAAACAACCAGCAGGACATACCTGTGGTTCTTTCTTTAAGAATCCTCCATGAGAGAGTGCAGGAAGACTTATCGATGCAGTCGGACTCAAGTGAACTCGAATTGGTTGAGCCAAAATATCTGAAGTTCATGCCAACTTTTTCATGAATGATGAACATGGAACATTTCAGGATATTCTTGCCCTTCGTGATCTTGCGAAAAAAACAATTCAAGAGAGCTATAAGATAACCTTAGAAGAAGAGGTTCGTATCATCTCAGTGAAGTAGATAACAAGGACAAGAGATATTACCAATCTTTTACTCATGTATCGATCGGATCAAATCCTGCCATTTCTTGGAGGAATTGTTGTATCTGATCATGGGCACTCGATACCTCACTCTTTCCATCTGGATTGAGGAATTGTTCTTGTTGTTTCGTGAGATTTTTCAGATCTTCCGCATACAGTTGTAATGATTCACGATCTTCATCTCGAAGTGGTTCCTTGGAAGTTGGATCTGGAGTGAAAGTTTTTTCATTTCCATTTGACCAGATTTTCTTTGTATCCCCTCAATCTGATGGTTTCTCGGAGGTTCCAGATTGGGTTTTTCCTGATCCAGAATCCTCTTTTTTTTGTTCTCATGATCCACTCTCTGAATTTTCTGAGCTGTCTTCTTTGGATTGCTGTGATGCCTTTTCATCCTGAAGGAGTTTTTCTACAAATGCATAATTCCAGTCCACTCGGGAATCAGTATGCACCATATTTGCTCAGGTATAGGCAATAAGAGCTTGCTCATATCGTGCAATTCTCGCACCGGTATCCGAGAGGGACTTTCCGATATAATACGCTGTATTTCCTCGGACAAATTGCGTACGAAAGAGTGTTTCACCAGTTGCTCCATGGGCTATACTTGTATCAAACATACTCTCGCCACTCATATAATTTCCAGAATAATATAAGATCATTCCTTGATTATATGCGAGTTCCGCTCGGTGAGTTCAGGAAAAAATTTTCTCTACTCGATGGTATCATAGAATACTTGGTGAAAAAAGAAGTCATGCATGAAAAACCGAACCTGCTAACTCTCGAAAATTCATGAATACAATAAGAATGAGTGTTCCTATAATGATGAAAATGCTTCGTAAATTCATAGTCTAATGTGGTCGATACCGAGTAAGGGCAAAACTTATAAAAAAGAGAAGAAAGAGGGAACCATACCACCATGTCGTCCTCCCTGGTATATGAAATACTGGTAATATCGTATGAGGGATTTTTCCTTGTGGAATAGCATCTGAAAAGGTATCAATATCAAACTTCTCTAGGAAAATATATGGAGAAATGAGAATCTTGCTGAGTCGAGAGAGGTTTTCATCATTTCGGATAGATAGAACAGGTTTTCATCCATACATCTTATAATTTTGTCATCCGAATGCGTCCATTCCTATTGGGATATTGGCACCTATCTCTGTTCCAAGTCCGATAATAGAATACTGTAAGGAAGATGAAGGAATGTATCCAAGATTCCCAATATCTCATTCTTCCCCTCCATCAGTCAGGATAACAACGCTAACAGTATTATCCAGGTGTCAGGAACTATAACGAGTTCTGATGCTATCAATAGCTGATTCTATGTTACTTCCTCACTGAAAATTGACTGGACGAAGGCTCGAAAGAAAATTGATGATAGTCTCTGGAGTGCTTGTAATCGGAGATATAAGACGGGGTTCTCGACTAAAAGCGATCAATCCATATAACTTTTCAGGATGAGCAGTGATATACTCAGATATTAGCTCTTTGGCAGCAAGAATTCTACTCGTTTTTCATTCGTGATATATGATATCCTCTGTCGCCATAGAGAGGGAATTATCCAAGAGCCAGATGATACTTTCTGTTTTCTTGAGTTCATTCGATGATGGAGTCACTTGTTCTCGATAGAGGAGAAGAAGGGAAAGCATAATCCCAAGAATGAAACACCCCCATGCAATAAGTATGTTCACTCGAATGGGAACATGGGTATAGAAATAGGATTTTGGTATTTCGATTTTCATATATCCGTATTCTAATTAGGTTCCCGAGAAAGGCAAGCAGGGTTTTGTTTCTTTGATAAAAAGTGATTTACTTTTCTGCTCTTTTCGGTAGAGTAGATATATGATTACTGTACTTTTTGTTGCGGCAACTCCCTGGGAGCAACGCATAATAACACAATCCATAAAGACACTTCATTATCCAGGAATTCATCCTCTCTTCCTGACAACAGGAATTGGATCCTATGCTATGATCGGAAGTCTTGTGGCTTATCTATCTCAACATGCTGAGATAGATTTTGTGGTCAATATTGGCATCTGTGGCTATCATCCAGAGTATGCACTCAATGCACCACTTATACAGGTAGGACATATTCGATCTGGATCAAACCAGAAGGAAGAAATCCCACTTCTTCCTTTTCGATTTGCTCCATTGGGAAGTTTCTATTCTTCTGAAAGGGAAGTCCGCTCTCTGGAATGAATTCTTGAATCCTACGTTGATATGGAATCATATGGCTTTGTTCAAGCCATGAAACGTTTTCCAAGTATCCCGTATATCCTGTTCAAGGTTCCAGTAGATGCAATTGACTCAGCTGTTTCTCTGGATTCTATCCAAAAATGAGTCGAAACCATTTCTGATAGCATTTCTTTTCAATCATTTTTTGAAAGTATAGAAACGTATCTCCAAAAAATCCCAAAGAGAAAAACGTATGAAAATATCCGAACGTACTATCGTTTGACACATGCAGAGTATAGTATCTATGAAAAACTTGCCATCTCTTATGAGGCACTCTTTCAGAAAGATATAGAAGAATATATACAATCTAGCCAAGGAAAAGATAAGAAAATTTTTCTTCAGGAACTCGAATCCCTTATTTTTCCATCCCTCATATGAAAATAATATCTCATATACATTCATTTCTTAAGAATATCATTCTCTCCATCTTGCAACGATACCAAAGATACCTTTCTCCTGATCATTCACTCTGGGCACGTTCACTCAATCGTCCCCCGTATTGTAAACATATTCCTTCATGTAGTGATTATACGATAGAAGCTATCGAAAAAAAAGGGATTATTCTCTGAATACTGAAAGGAATATGGAGAATTCTCCGTTGTAATCCTTGGTCACGTGGGTGATATGATCCAGTAGATAAGCCAAAACAGTAAGATTCACTCTATCTGTTTTTGCTTTTTCGACCTCTTTATCATAGAATAGAGAGGTATTTTTTTACTTATATTGTATGTTTGATATTGTTTCATTCATTCGTGAGCGTATATTTCGAAGACCGAAACTTACGACACTTACTATTGGTGAGGAGCTTTCAGAAAAACAAACGACAAAACTGGGATATTTCCTCTTGTATTGTATGTTTGCTGCTATCCTCATGTCGGCACAGTGGACACTCTATATCATTCGTGAGATCCCAGATCAACCGAAAGCAATTCCAACTTGCATCTCATCACTCCTTTCTGTATTTGAAGTTGGTTCTTCCAATTATTCATTCTATGAAAACCAGAACTCATATGCCTACAATGGATACAACACGTGTGATCTTGTATCCAATAATCCAAAATATGATTTTACTAATAGTTACAATTCTCTCCTTGGAAGTGCTCAGGAAATCAATTCGTATGGAGAACAGCTTCGAAATCTTGAAAATGAAAATTCGAATCTTCTCCGACAAAAACGTGATGCACAAGATGATTATAATACCGCTTTAACCGAAAAAATTGCTCGTGAAGAAAATGGAGCAATCGATAAAAATGAGGTAAAAGAAACACTTCAAAATTCAAAATCACAACTCGAATCAGTAGAAGCAAGTATCGCAAGTGTACGAGCTCAGATTGAGTCCATTCGTACAACTCATGCGAGTCAAGTAGAAGAACTCAAGGCACAATACAAACAAGCTGGCGAATTATACCATACTGCCTACCTCACGTATAAGCTTATTGTAGCTATCTTATCACTCCTATTTGCAGTGATTGTGTTTAGCTTTCTCTATCGAATCTATATTGTACAAAAGATAAAAAATAGTCCTCATGCTATCATATTTTCTGTTGCAACGTTTGCATATGGATTGGTACTTATACAGATTGTAGGGATGTTTCTTTGGGATATTATTCCACATAAGATATTTGCACTCTTGGCAGAATTATTTGCGGTATTTACGCCTCTCCTCTATCTCGTTCAGTTCCTCTGGCCAGTACTTATTATAGTAGTATTTGGATATCTTGTATTTCGTATCCAGAAGAGACTCTATTCTCCACAGAATGTTCTGAAACGATTTATTTCAGATAAAAAATGTCCAAAATGTGGAAATGGTGTGGATTTTACAAAACCATACTGTCCACTTTGTTCACATGAGATTCAAATCCATTGTCCACATTGTCATGAGCTTACCCTCAAAGGTATGCCATATTGTTCAAGTTGTGGTGGAAAGCTTCCTGAAAGTGATAAAGAAATAACGCATGATTCACTCACTTCATTCGATGATGTATTCAAGAATGAGTTATCAAAAATCAGTATCGACGAATATAGTGGAGTAGTATTCAGTGGAAATGGAATTGATACATTTACTATGAAACGTGCCAATATTATACGTATAGCACTCTATCTGACTCATAAACTTGAAAAGACAGAATTTGCACCGAAAGAATTGATTCCTTTCTTGGAAGAAATCGAAAAACACATTACAACATCGCTTCCGAAAGCAGAACAAACACGAGTGATAGGAAGAATTCATTCTTGGATGGAACTAGGAGGAAAAGTTGAATTCATGAAAAAATAAACATAAAAAATACCCGATATATTCGGGTATTTTTTATACTAGTATCAATCTTGGAAGTCTTCCTCTTCTGTTCAATCATCATCAGGATGAAGCAAGGTGAATGAATCATCTGCGATGATATATTTCCCTCATATGTCTTCAAGCCTATCACGCATAACTTTTGCGACGTTATGGACGCATCTTCATCGATATTCTCAGGAGAATATAAATCTTGTATCGGGTGTAAGTGGAAAATTCATCGACCGAAGTACTTCAAGTGGTTGGTTCTGCATAAGTTTCCGATGACGAGAAAGAGAGAGTGCATAGGTAAGTCCATCTCTCAGGAGAGTTGCATTTCCATAAGTCACCTCTTCAGAAGTATGAAAAATTTTCTGTGGATACATATCAGCAACTGGGGTCGGGGAAAGTGTTCTATCTTCATTCCGAAAATGAGTAACCGGCTCTATGGGAACAGTAAAACTCCCTTCCGCATCTGCAATAAATATTTCTCGAACTCGCTCTCTGCCGAGTACTCGCATGGCATGTTGATAGAGTCGAATAAATCGTGGACGGTTTCTCATATTTCGAGAGGTCTGCGTTTGCCATCATTCAAGTACGCCTATTTCGGAAAGAGCCTTCTTGGCAAGTGCTGAGATATCAAGTCTATTTTTAATAGTCTTTTCCCATTCGTGAAGTCTATCTGATTCTGTATCAAGCCATTCCCGCCTCGTCTCATCTCATAATCCATGTGTCATATATATTTTCTTATGTTCTCTCCTTTTCTCTGCAAGTTGACCCATCTCAGTAAGGTCAATATTTTCCTTACACCACATATATAAAACTCGACTCAATCCGTTATTTTCTAATGCCTTAAAATAGATCTCTTCTGAATTCTCAAATTCATGAGAGAGATTCAAGAGCATATCTCATATGCCACCATCATGAAGGGAAACAAAGATTGATATTCATTCCACTAAACGGATAAGTTCGAATTGACGAACTTGCTCCTCGTCAAATGATTCCCCATCGGAGACAAAAAGGAGAATATCTCAAACCGTAGAAGCTATATAATGAATGTACGAATGCATATATGCTTCGAAATCTTCGTGTTCTCAAGCATCAAATCCAGTATGTACCATACAATGGACTACTGGATCAGTTGCTTCTTTGGTTAGTATTCATTCACTAATGTATTCGTTTCAAGATAAGAACATAGGTGGGATCTATTATCGAAGCTGAACGAGCTTCTCATATATATAACCCTTGCCCTCATTCCAGAGTACCTCCCACCATTTTCATACGTGATCAACAACAGTAATCTCTGTAGTAGATGGTAATACCGCTGTAATTCTCCCATTCGCCTCGGGAGTTTTTCGTACAAAGACGGAACCACGAACGACAATATCTCATTTTACTCCGTTTTCAGTTGATACATTCGCCATTCGAATACTTTCTTCCAACTTTTCTGTACGAAGATACCGAGTACGAACATATCAATCCTTACGACCAGCTCGAACTTTTGTCCAGATACTTCCTGGTTCAAGAATCTCTACCTGCATATTTCTTGGTAAGTATGCAAGAATATTTCGAGAAGTAACCTGAGGTGTGGCTCGTAAAATGAGCGATCTCTCTGCATCTACGTATTGAAATCCAAGATAGGTTTCTATCGTAGTTGCAAGATTCTCAATCATATCAGCATCATGGAGTGTGTATTGAAGTTTTTGAGTTTGAAGCGTTTCTACAAATGCCGTCAAAAGTTCCTGTGAGCGCATATCAGTTTTTGTACTTTTGATGGTTGCAACCAAATCAAGAATACGATCAATAATTTGTATTTTCTCAGTATTCTTAGGAAGAATACGATTTATATCCGTTATAATCCCTATTGCCAAAGCTCGTTGTCCACGAATAACATTTCCAGATAGAGCACTTTCACGTACAAATTTTTCAATCAGACCTGCATAATATCCTGGTCTCAATGTATACTGTACTGGTAACAGTGAAGCAGAAGCAGAAATATTTGGTTGTGTTGTAGGATTATTCATCTGAGTTACACGAAGAAATGCTGCTCAGGCACCACCTCAACCACCTCAAACACTTCGAATCACGGGAGTTGTTCCTGTATTCGTTGTTCCTGTATTCGTTGTTCCTGTATTCGTTGTTCCTGTATTCGTTGTTCAGGTACTAGTAATAAGTACTGAACAACTGCCAGTAAGAGTATCATTTGTAACATGGAGAGTATAGAGTGTTCCTGTAAATGCAGGAGGAAATACAGTCAAACTTCAGTCTGAAATTACATTTTGACCAATCGGAGCAAGTGTACCACTTTGAACATGAGATAATGTCCATGTAAGTACTGCTCATGAACCATTTGTAACGGATGGTGTTGAACTCACAATCGTACAACTTGGGGAAACTACCGTTGTATTTGCATCCAGGAGAGCAAAAAATGAAAAATGAGCCGTTGAAAATGAAAGGGTACCACTTCCTTGAACTGTATAAAGTTTACCAGGCGATTCCACATCACTCCAGTCATATCCATCTTCGCTCGATACCACTCGATAGACTGATCCAGAGAGAAGATTTGTGTAAGTTAAAGTAACTGGTTGACTAAGAATCATTCCAACTCCGAGAGTATCAGCCCCCATACGAATTATATGATTTGTATTATTCTCTGTGAGCATTTTTTGATCAGAAAGAACCTTACTTTCACGTGATAGAAAATATCTTGGAATAATATTCTGTGCCAAGGAAAAACCTCCATGCCAGACGATATTTCCACTATTACTCGTTACACTCGTTACCATAGTATCTCATGAAGCAAAAGTAAGAGTAACTCCTGTATAACTATACGTATCGAGGAGATTTCCACTTCCAACATGTGATAGAAGAATTCCTGTTCAGGCAAGAGTTGATGGGGCAGTTGTATTGGTATATCGAGAAAGAATACTTGATCCAGTTAATGAAAAACGATTTATAGTATTTCCATATACGATTGGAGTACTTCCGGTTGCAAATGATCCAGTAAAGTCAGTAAGGGTATACTGGTTCGAGAACGATCGGATAGCATATAAAGGAACATTTCTCGTATTAATCTGCTGCACATATCGAGGACTTCGGTCAAATTGTTCTCGAGGCTTATAGGTCCGAAGACTATCAGTGCCAGTTCATGCATATACCCAAGTATAAGCAGCCTTTCCACTGTTATAGTTGGTGCTTTCTATATTCACTGAAACATTCGCCAAAAGATTGGAACCTGATACTTGATACGAGGTATTCAAACGAGACATACGAACGGGAGTAGTATCAATGTCATTTTCTAAATTACTATAGCTTCCAAAATAATTGGAATCATCAAAACCATACAATGAACGAAAAATCTTTCCATATACTGAGCGATAATCGATACCAACTCACAGTGCATTTGCCTTGCTACTTCAGAGTGTCATATTTCCATATACCCCATTAGAAAGAAGTGAACGAAGGGTAGAATTGGATGTAATAACATACATTCCTCCAGCATCTCCATGGTCGGTTCCAAGGGTAGAATTGACTTTATTCGTACGCCCAAATTCAGAGAAGATTACAAGCGTAATATCTTGGCTATCCTTCACACTATTAAAAAATGTGGTCACTGACTCTGCTACAGTACGGAGATTTCTATTTAAAGTATCAAATTGTTCTCCATGGGTATCATATCATCCAAATCATCCCATGTAGTAGGATCGACCAATATTATTATTTAAGAGAACCTTCAGAAAATCAAAAACACTCTTCATATTCCCACTTGCTCCTGATGGTCATCATTGTGCAACAGAAGTTTTTCCAATATCATGAATCATAATCGCATTCCGAAATACCGATGCAGTATCCGAAGGATATGAACGTGCACGAAGAATATCACTCATCGCTGTAATATGTGAGCGATAAGTACTGGAGAGGGGATTCGTAAGAATAATACTTCAGCCTACATTGATATATCTTCCTCCTCGAAATACATTTGGATTTTTCGCTCAGAGGGAGATGGTATGAGTACTGTCAAATTCACGATTAACCAACTGTCAGAAAAGTCCGAGAGCAGTATTTGACGTTGTACTTCCATAAGATGCTATTTGCCTTGCAGCTGCATCATGATCTTGTGAATGCATCGGAGTTCCCACTCGATTAAATATTTTTAAATATCCACTATCTAATAAAGATTTAAAACTATCTACTTCTCCGCTTCCATATGCAAGATATCGATTCATATAGAAAGGCCCTATATCAACGAGATCGCTTCCAGTAAGTGCAATACTTCCGCTCAAATTCGTACGATAATCCAGATAGGTTGAATAATCATTCTTTCCTATAATACTTGAGAGATAATCATTTCAGCCATAGAGTTCAATAAATACAATCTTTCCTGTAATACCATCAAGGAGATGATTATCTGCAATTTCGGTTGAAGGAGGAATATCACTTCAACGAAGGAGAATATATTCAGGAAGAGAAAGAAGGAGAGAGAGAGCTCATCGAATTTTTGAAGAAAGATATACCTCATTACTTGGGGTTACTGGAATGAGTGAGCCACTTGCATCATGTTCAAGAAATGAAATAAGTTGTGAATGAATATCCGATGGAAGATGAATATCGGTACCAAGCACTTTTTGTTCAAGCAGTGAAGAGATGGAATCTGCAGAAAGAATATCGGCAGATAAAACACTTCCAGGCTGAATAGAAAAACTTCCAGACAAGATCGGGGTAGTTATTCAACTTGCATCAAACACTCATCATCAGATAGTAAGAATCATATCACGCGCATTGTATGACCCAGAAGAAAAAGTGAGAATACCTGAAGAAGTATGCACAGTAAAATCAGGAAGGGAAACAGTAGAGTTTTCAAAATTGAGCGACCCACTATCGGTTCAGATAACTCCAGAACCAAGTGTGACACTTCAAGAATAGGTATTTCCTGAATGGGAAAATACCGCAATAATTTCATTCGTTAACTCTTTTCGATAGGAACCGAGAATAGCTGGAACATCGATGGAACCAGTACTTCTATTATATGTAAAATAATTGCTTGCACTCATCCATGCATTAATCGTACTAGTGGGTAACCATTTTTTATTATCATCAAATCCATCTCGACCAAACACGCTTCCAGGATTATATGGTGTCCAATTCAGTCGTCGTAGCAAAGAGGCATCATAGATATTTGGATCAATCGTGGATTCGGTAGGAAGATGAATGCGTTTTATTGTTCCTATAGTCAGTTCAAGTGGATTCTTATAACGGATTGTATTCATAGCCGTTTCAGCATACATACGATCACTTGCAAGAAATGTTTTAACTACAAGAAACAAATCAAAATCCTGGCCAATAATAACATCAGCAATAGCATCGATCTCACTTCGTGTTGGGAAATCATGTATATAGAAACGATATATCCTATCTGCAAGAAATAATGCAATCTCACGTTCTCTTTTTGAGAAAATATAATCAATCGTATTATCCGTTAATCCATTTGATCCACCGATTGAACTCTCCATACTTCCAAGGTTGAGAGTTCCAGATTGGCTATCATAAAAAGGAAAATTCTGTCCAGCCTTTAATTCTCCAGTAAGAAATGCAATAGCACTTCCAGTATTGTGATAGAGTGTATCATAGGTTACTGAGTGGGTGGTAGAATCAGAACGTAATCCGGTTAAGATACGAGCAAGTGCACGAACATCGGATTCTTCATAATTTCGAGTATTTCCATTTTCATTGGATTCACCTGGCTTATATTCTCCCATCAAAAAAAGTTGGAGAAGTTCACGGGCATAATTTTCGTTTGGGTTATTTGGATTATTCTGATTAAAGAGATCAAGAAAGGCTCACATAGCAAAATCTCCTCACTGTCCATTATTATAGAGGAGTTTTTTTACGAGAGATTTATAATTTCCAAACATTCCAGTATATATGACCGCATGCATGTCTGAGATTTCACGAGCTGTGATACTTTTTGCATTATCTGTATTTACCGCATATATATCCTCAAACAATGAGAAAAATTTTCTCTTTGCCTCATAAGGATCGAGCAGGTAAGTAAGCTGATATAAGCGAGTCGTATGATTTCCATCTCACCAGTTAAATCCAGAAGAGGTATAACTTCCGATAGTTGCATCAAATGAGGTTCTATCGGGTCAATTCCTATCTGGGAAAAGAATATTTACTGCTGCATCAGCACTTCATGCGAGATACAAACTCTCCACAAGAGAGTCTGTAGGAGAGAACAATGTTGCATTTGCCAGATGAAAAGCTTTCTCTCGTGACCAAGGAGAAGCACTTCCATTTGTACTGACTGCAAAGGCAGGAAGTATATTTCATCCCGCTTGAAGGATGAGAAGAAATCCAATAAGAATGCGACGTATCATAATAGAAAAATTAGAAAACTTGAATAAGAAGAAATGAGCTCAAAAGAAAAAGAAGACCGTTTGATAGAATGGTTGAATACGTTGCTATTCGTGGAGAAAATGTATAAACTCGTTTCTGAAGGAATAAGGTAACAGTTGTCACAGTTACGAGACATAAGAAAATTCCTATTCCTAAAGCAAGCAGAAGTGGGAATATCCATACAACTTTCCCAAGAGAAAAAAGGACAAGAAACATACTCCACCCAAATCCACAAGGAAGAAGTCCAGTGAGAAATGAATAGATATAAATTTTTTTCTGGTTGTGTGGTATATTTTCTTTTTTTTGTGGAGAAATTCTTCAAACAAGTGCTCGAATTAAGAAAAAAAGAGAGAGAATACAAAGCAATACAACACTTATTTGCTGGAGATATGTAATAATATGAGAGGGAATATTTACCAAGAATAGCCCTTTTGTAATAATTGCTAAAACCAGGATATCTGCTAAATGTGTAAAGGTAAATATTGCCGGATATTTTACTCATTGCAACCATGAAACGGTAGAATCCAATAAGGAAGTGACGAGAAATGTTTTTGAATGTCCAGGTCCAAGCGCATGAAAAAAACCAAGAAATAAAACCGACCACCATATCCATACGAAAGAATAACTCGAGAATTTTTCTCATGCAATGACACGAATTCGTTGGAGAATAGACTCAAATAACATTCCTCACCAAATTCCAGATGACAAACTTCATGAATGTATTGTATTATTTCCAGGAGTACTTATTGGTATAATTTCCAAACGTTCAGTTTGCCAAGGTCCTGGATCTTTTGAAAGTGGATTCCATGAATTCCGTATCTCTTCACTATCGGTATAATTATCACCATCAGTATCCATAAGGCTTCCATTCGTTCCATATCAACGTTCCTCCTCATCACTTAATCCATCATGATCACTATCAAGAGAAGTTATGTACTGCATTCAAATGGTTGCAGTCGTATATTTTGATGTAAAAACCTTATAGGCAATCGTTTTTGGTCATTGTGAAGAATTCACATAGAGCGATACTCGAATCGTCAGAAGAGAAAGGTCCGTGCATATTTGCATATCTAAAGTCAGCGTATCAATGAGAGTAGGGCACTCAAATCGATAGGAAATTGGGAATCAACGACTATACATTTCATCGATAAAAAGGCCTTCCTCAAGGGAAAAACCAGTCATGGTACAAAGGGTATTTCCACTCTTCATATGAAATGCTTGCTTCATATAGGAAAATAAAACCTCCCTATTTTCATAATAGCTCTCAGGGGTAATACTTTCAGGAAGAATATTTCCTGAATTTATAAGAATATGGTCCAACTCAACTGGATGGAGTGTAGTGGATCATTCTATGGTAGTAGAATAAATACTCAAAGTTGTATTTGACACATCAAGAGGATGAGCCACAACAAAACAAGGAATAGATAACAACAAAGACACGTATAAGAGAAAACTCTTTCGATTCATGGAAGAATAGAAAATAGGAAATACGTTCAGTTTGTATTTTTTTGAGTGTTTCTTATACTTAAGTTTTGTAAGTATTCTTTATATTGTACTGCTTTCATGTATTTGTCAAACATGTAAAATACAGTATAGTATACATTTTTAATACAAGATCCCTCCTTTATAGATAAGAAAATCATGATAATATATCTTGAACGTGATATTGAACATCTTCCGCTTACTCAAAATATCCTGAAAAAAATCCCTCAGGCTGATATTGTACGGATTCGACATTATAAAAATATTTTTGATGCCACTGTGCAATTTCCTATTGAAGAATCATTCATACTCGCACGGCTCCGTTGAGATCATGTAAGTACATGTCCACCTGGATATGACTGATATGATTATTCATTCTTTTTCAAAAGTTCACTCTGATGTGTATTTGATTGTGATTATTGCTATCTCAAATGAGCATTTAAAAATCATGCTATGAAGATTATTTTTGTAAATTATGAAGAAATCCAAGATAGTATCAAAAAGGTAATTTCATCTGTTCGAGAAAAAGACAAAACAGGAAAGATTATCTTCTACGCAAGTAATTATTCAGATATCCAATGATTGGATATGATAACTCAATTTAATGCATCATTTATTCCATTTTTTGAAATATTCCCCTGAGTTATCTGTGAATCAAGAACAAAATCAGCAAACATTACATCACTCCTTCCTTTTGAGGCGCCAAAGAATTATGAAATCGCTTTCTCACTGAATCCTGAAAGTATTATTCAACAGTATGAACACAAAACATCATCGCTTACAGAAAGAGTACATGCAATCAATACTCTTATAGATCGCGGATGGAAAGTTGGCCTCAGATTTCTTCCACTCCTACCGGTTCATGAATATGAGAGTGTATATCGAAAGTTTCTTGAGCAACTCAAGGAAGAGATTGATTTTCATAAAGTCCACTCTTTTTCAGTAGGTTCACTCTTATTTACGAAGGAGGATTATAAAGTTATTATGAAAAAAAATCCATGATTTGATATGCTCTATAGTATTCATCAAAAAGATTCAACCGATGGTTTTATACGATTTCCCCTCAAGATTCGAACCGATTTTTATAAACTTTTTCGAGAATTTCTTCCAAAGGAGAAAACAAGTATTTGTCTCGATATATAGAGAAATATGATACTTTTTATTTAAAAATTAGGAGTTCTGATTTCAAAGAAATCTAGTTGCTTTTTTGTAACTCTTATTATAATAGGAGACATTATAGTGAAATCCACTACATGGATAAAAGAAAGATTCGACATATATGTTTGATTCTTTTGGGGAGTATATTTACTCTTTGGCATTTCACTGCCACTGCTGAAGTGCACATAATACAAGTCCTTCCAAATACCGAAGAGGATGCACGCCTTGAAGAGATTATCTTACAAAATATCGGATGTGAGGCGATAGATTTGTCTGGATATGTTATTGCTGATATACAACCAAAATCCTATACACTTTCATGATATATTTTAGAGCACGGAAAAACCCTCACTCTTTCTCGAATAGTAACAAAAATGATACTAAATAATACTGATGAAACCCTCTATCTATATGATCCAGCAGGAATACAAATTGATACTTTTTCTTATATCTCAAGTGAAAAATGAATTCCCATAGAACACCCCTATGCAATAAATTCATCATGTGATCATATTATTTCTGAAACCGTACAAACCGAAACAGGGAATACACAAGATAGAAATAATATCCCACCAGAAACATCGTCATGAAATAATATATCAAACTCAGGAATCCATGAGGAAGTTGGATCTGGAGAAAGCCAAATGAATTCAGGGAGTGGAGTTCAACAAGAAAATAATAACACTCCAAGTAACTCCGGAAATACTTCTTATTCATGAACAACACATACAGGTGAATTGTTGGACGATGATTCATATCCTCCTCTGGTTACCCCGCCAATTCCTCGATATCTGAGCTATACAGATAAAGACAGTAATGGGAAAATTGATACTATCATTATACAGTATGATCAAATTATAACCGGTTCAATACTGATAGATTCATTCTTTCTGTACTCACGCACTGGAGGAATGTATTCAGGACAAATAAATACACTCAGTGGTTATATATTTTCATGATCCATACTCACTGATACACTCTCGCTTTCTATACAAGAATGAGTCGAAGGATATGAAATGCTTTCAATAAATAAAACAACTCAAAGTGACCTCCGAATAAAAACATACTGAAATTATGGAATATATAGTATATGAGGATTACAAGCCGAAGGAATATTTCTTACTACTTCATTTTCTGGATATACCAATATTATTCATCCTATAAAAGAGGAGGAAATACAACCTATTTCAGAAACAAATTCATGAATAGATCCCCCAATTCCTATCATTACTCTTCAGCAACCAAGCAATGCAACCCTTTCTGGATTTATATTTCAGTGTATATATGGACTTCCATGTCGAATCAATCTTCATCTCGAAGAAAGCTTTACATGAAATATGAATAGAGATGACTTCCGATGCTTCATAATAACAGAAAGCTGAGGAGAAGAAACATGCAATCCTTCTACCCTATATTTCTCTGGTAAAAGTACACTTGAGTTACAGATTCAATCAAAATGAAACACAGGTTCTATACATTCTATCTTGTATCAGATTCTATTTGAAGATATACATACGTATGGGTGAAGCTCCTCAATACCTATACAAAATAATAATGGAATTGTTACGAGTATAATCAGTATCGACTGAAAACTTCCAAAGAATCAAATATTTACAGATAGCACACTCTCCTGTACAAATTCCCCTTGTTCTATTAATCTCACTGGCGAAAATTCCTTTCATTCATCTTGAAAGAAGCTTTCCTATCAGTGGGATTTTTGAAATGGAAATACAAGTTCTAGAAAAGATCCAGGGGCACAAAAGTATATTTCTGGGAATTATATAATTACTTTAAAAGTAATTTCAGAAGATTGAGAACAAGGATTTTCAAGTCTCTCAATTATCGTAGAAGAGAATGCACAAATACCAGAAAAGAATCTCCCTCCACTCTCTATTATGTTTTCTCCACAGAAGAAAATAGGAATAGGAAACTATGTTTCAATCTCAAATTATTGAAGTGGGGATTTTAATCTCTCCTGATGCCAGATATCGACTTCTTCTTGAAGAAAACATGATATCTATGGTATATGAGAAAATACAATATTATCCCCAGGTGATACCATTTGATATCTTGGCATAGAAACAACACTTAATATGTATTACAATGGAAATTGGAAATTTGTATGTCCATTTTGAATACTTTCTGGAGAAATAGTATGAATAATGAGAAATGAAGAGGACACATTCCAGCCTAAGTGGTATCAACCAATAGGGAACTATCAAACAAATGAAATGTGAATTCTCTCATGATTTCTATTACCAACGGAAGAGGGAATGAAGTATTCAGAAGATGTATATATACAAGCACTTCAAGCGAAAAAACTTCACATAGGAATATGGAAACACCCACTTCATCGACTTCGAGCCAATGACTATTTAAATACGCTCTATACAAAAATATATGAAGAGAACCTGTTCAATCAATTCTGAAATTCTTCACTTTCGGAAAAAAGTAAAGAAATCCTTATTCAAGAATATAGTAATTTTTTAGGAGATGAATTGAAAGATCTTGTTAAAAAACTTCCAAAGAAGAAAAAGAAACAATGATTCATACCACCACAAATCTTCCTCCAACATCATGGGAAAAATATTAATGAACAAAATAATTCTATTTTCTGCACAACAAAAACGACCTGTTCTTTGAATTTTATATTTTCTGGAAGCAATGATTATATTTATTCATGGAGAATGCCAGATGGAAGTTATTTTTCTGGGAAAAATCCAAAAAGTATACAACTTTCTCCTTGATCGTATACAATTCTTGGTTTTGTTACCAATAAATTCACAGGAGAAATCACTGAGATGAATACTCAAATTTCTATTGCAAAAATACAATCAGCAATCAAGAAAAGAACCATGAAAAACACAAAGAAGCAAACATTAGAACCTATATCAATATTCAACATATCAGAAATGCAAGAACAACAGAAAAAATCAATCTATATTCTCTATCTTCTTCTATTATTTCTCTTTCTTTTTTCTTTTCAAAATATATGGAATAGAAAATATAAAAATACCACATGAAATTTGCTTTCCTAAAAGGAATATGATACCCTAAAAGGGTAATCTAGCAATCACATATGGAAGTTAAAAATAGCATATACACACTCAATAGGATTCTTATTGTATTTTTTACGGTGATTAATGGCGCATTTCTCGCGGCAATTAGTTATAGTACACAGGAGGAAATTGTTTATATACTCTCCATTATTGATGGAATAGTAAATCTTGCACTCATGTTTATGTATCTGTTTTTGAACGAGCGTTTCAAAAAAGATTTTGATATATTTATGGGATTATTTAAACAATTTAATGATGGTTCTAAGCTTTGAAATATTCCGAAATCAACTGTTTTTATAGAAAATTCAGAAATTGCTTCTGTATTTAAACGAGCGTATATTGGAAAAAACATTCTTCAAAAAGATATTGCTGATCTTCGTGCATTTTTTAAGAAATTTATACCAAAAGATATTTATAATGAACTTGGTTTTAAATGATACGAACGGCTTGTTCTCGGAGATTCTAAGAAAAAATATCTCACTGTTATGTTTATTGATATTGTTGGATTTACAAGTATCAGTGAAACTATTGATCCTGTAAAGTCTCTCATGCTCCTTAATATCTATTTTGATGGAATTGGAGAAATTATTTACTCACATGGAGGATATATCGACAAGTTTCTCTGAGATGGAATTATGATTATATTTGATCATGTTCATTCAGACAATGCTCTCCGATGTTCTATAGAAATTCAGGATTATATAAAAAAGTTTCAAATTACTACAATTGGTAAAAAAATCGGAATATGAATTGGGATGAACACTGGTGAAGTAATCATGGGAACAATAGGAACCAAGCAACGAATGGATGCTACCATAATAGGAGATACCGTAAATGTTGCCTCACGACTTGAGTGATTAACGCGGAAATATAAACAATCGATTCTTATGAGTAAAAATACCTATGATGCAATTCAGAATAAATCTGCATTCACTGCAAACTTTGTCGGAAATGAAGCACCAGAAGGAAAACAAAATACAATAGACATATATTCTCTTGCAGAACACTATAATGTAACACTCTAATCATAGAGTGTTTTTTATTCTTTACACAATCTTCAGAGAGAATTATTTGCATTTTTTCTGAAATCACGAAACTATAGAAGTATCTTATCTTTCATACAATGAAAAAAACTTCACTTCAGACAATAGTAGCTATTACTGTTACCGTCTTTATATTTATGTCATCTGAGTATTTCTTTTGATTTCCATCAAGTATGTTCAAATCAAGTGAATCAATGGAACAAACTTCTAGTGGAGGAGACACTGATATGTCTGAAACAAAAAAACTACCGCTTCCTGAATTCACCGATGAAAATGCTGCTTTTTCAGGAGATGATATCATTACAAGAGAAGATGTATCTAATTCCTGAAAAGATGGACAGGAAGATAAAAAAGAAAAGAAAGCTATCTGTACACGGGAATATATGC
>CAKZJF010000052.1 GCA_936941205.1 uncultured Candidatus Altimarinota bacterium
GTTCTAGCGACTGGTTGAAATGCTTATAAACATACGGGTTCTACGGGTGATGGATATGATTTTGCACGTTCACTCTGACATACTATAACTCCACTTGGGCCTTCACTTTCAAGTTTTCTCACGAAAGAATCTTGGCTTCATACATTGAGTGGACTTGCTTTTCAATCCCCTTTGCTCCATTGGGGAAAAATTCAATCCCCAGCTCCAGTTCTATTGACGCACTTTTGAATTTCAGGGCCAGGAGCTTTTATGCTATCGGCATATATGGCATTTGAAACCCTTAGTAGTAAACAGCCTATTTCTGTTCTTTTTCAACCAGATTCAACCCTTGCAACTTCTGATTGGAATCTTTATCTCCAATGAGCATTTCTCTCTCATCCGAAGAAATTGCTTACTACCATTCTTTCTGAGAAGCTTCCAAAGCGTTTTTCAGAAGCCTTTGTAACTGAATTTTTTCCACAGATAGCAACCACTTTTGCAGGAAGTATTGCACGAAAAGACCGAGAATCGATCGCACTTTTATTGGGAGGATGAGTTCCGATTACCCTTCTTGAACGTCGTCCTGGAGATGAATTTGTAACAGCTGGATGAGTATCAACCCAGGAGATATATCAGGAAACGATGGAATCACGTATCTCCTCTGGATTATATCTTATTTGAGAGCTGATTGACGTTGATGCGGTAACATGAGGTTTTAATCTTCAGGGGTGTTGGAGTATGGGTTTTATGGCTGGAAATGCTATTGTTAAAACCCTTGACAGTCCGCTTGTTTAAGCTCACAAGATATAAAATATTTGCTTTCTTACTCTTTGGACATATACTCTCTGGACTATAATTTATAGGTATGAAAGTGAATCTTGGTATTGTGGACCGGTGGATACGACTTTTTCTGTGAGGTACGTTGTTTGTATTTGGGTACTTTTGGACAATAGGAATCATTACTATTCTTCTTTGGATACTGGCCTGAGCCCTCATAGTAACAGCATTTATTGGATATTGCTCACTCTATCCATTCTTCCAAATGAATACATGTACTGTAAAGGTACGAAAAAAACAAAAAATTCTCTTTGCAGTTCTCCTGATTCCGGTTCTTCTCTGGATTGAATCTTCCGTGAGTATCCGCATGACCGAAAAACGATTCATGGTTGATCTTCAAAATGTAAATGATGCCTATTATAATTTTCTGATAGCTACGAAGCAGAATGATGAAGCAATTGCTGGAGAAGCGTACTCTATTCTCATAGATACGTATAAGCAGTATGAAAAGAAATATCGCACATATCGTCCATACAGTATTCGAAATGATAAAAAGTTTGTACAAGATACACAAAATGTACGTGAAATTTTTGTAGGAGCAAAGGATTCTATCTCTTCTTCTGGTTCCTATGAGACCATTCGAACTGATCTTGAACCCGTACGAGCACTCTGGCGTGAATTATTAAAACGAAATAACTTCCCTCCACTTGATGGTCTTTTTCTTGATCTCGCAGGAGTTGTGGGGTTCATGATTGACGCAAGTCAGAAAAAAGATTCCGCAGAAGTTGTAAGACGATACCAAAGAGCTGATGAGATTATGAAATCCATCGAGAAACTTGATTCTTCGGATGATATTGCTACCTTTCGTAAAACCCTTGATCTTGTGTTTTGACTTGCAAAACAAGAGAAGCTTGAAGAACTTGGAAAATCATATCCACTTCTTCTCAATGATTTTCAGAAAATCTCCCCATAATACATCGATTCTTCAATACATTTGTAAAATAAAAATACCTATCTGAGATAGGTATTTTTATTGGCTATATGTTCTTCGTTTGTCTTTGCATAGTGGATATTTCCATTCATATCATGGAGATAGAAATAGTAGGGAGAAGATTCTGGATGAATTGTAGCTTCCCACGTATCCTTTGTAAAGTTAGCAATCGGAGTAGGAGGGAGTCATTGCATGTTTCGTGTATTGTAGGCAGTTTTCTTTGTGATATTTTGTCCAATAAAGGTAGGAGTACATTCTTTCTGTGTTTTTCCATATTCATAACATACGGTTGCATCTGCTCAGAGGGCTATATGTTCTTCGAGGCGTTTGAGGAGAATTCCTGCAACGATAGGCTGAGAACTTTTCGCTCGTTCTTCTCTTTCTACTATGGAAGCAAGTATGAGTCGATCATAGGCTTTTTTCCCCAGTTCTGTATAACTTTCTCCGATTTGTTTCTTGAATTCATCGAGGAGTACTGTCAGGATATTTTCTATAGAACTATTTCGAAATATTCGATAGGTATCTGGATAGAGGAATCCTTCGAGACTTTCCGCATTTTTAAGAAATGGGTATTTTGCTTGTAATTTTGGTAAAAGTGAACTCGTCTCTTGGATGAACTCTCCGGGTTTGAAGAATCATTTTGCTGAGAGACTTGCATCGATGTCATAGATATTCCATCCTGGAAGAATCGTAATCGAGAGATCGGTATTGGTAGGATTCTTGAGGATAGTACCAAATGCCGTTTCGAGTGATTCTATTTTTTCTATTGTATAGTGTCCTGCTTGGAGTTGAACTTCTGGGGCAAAGTATTTTGTCCAGATTCGATACCGGAGGGGGGATATTGAGAGCTTGAATGTACTCGGTAGACTCTGTATAGTATCTCCAGGATTAATAACGTATGTTCCTGCTTTGATAGGTATATTTCCTATAGAAAGAATAGAATTCCAGAGGATAAGAAGAACGATGCCAAGAAAAATAAAAAATATAAGAAGCTTGGGCTGTCATGAAACATGACGTGATCGATCTCGATGGGCACTGCGATGAAAAGAGGACATAGTTATATAAAATAGTGATTATTACGGAGATAAGTAATCTCTGTACCATCTCCAATGAATGAGAAGATATCAGATGATGCTTGTTTCTGACTTACCTCTCAACGAATATCGAGTGGTATATTTTTAAAGGCTTTTTGTACTTCTTTTTTTGTATGGCATTCTTTTTCTCCACTGATATTTGCACTGGTAAGAAAGAGTGGGAAAGTGAGATCACGATAAAAGGTATCTTCTAGAATACAGGCCTCTGCTACTCGAATGGCAATCGTATGATATCGGCCATGATCAAGAAATGATGGAAGATGAAACACGGAACGAACTAAGACAGTAAAAGGGGCAGGATAATCTCGGAGAAAATCCTGTTGATCATCGTTGATAATCCCATAGCGTTCTATGTCATCATAGCTTTGGACGATGATACTGAGAGGCTTGGAATAGTCTCGTTGTTTCATCTGGTAGATTGCATGGTATCCAGCTTCATCATGGAGTGAACATGCAAGTCAATAACAGGTATCAGTCGGGAGTGCATATATCATGGCTTGAAATTATATGGAAAAATAAAAAATCGCAAGTACGTGACTTGCGATTTTCTTTTTGGATGCTTATTTTGTTGTAAATATCATGTCTTCGATACTTCCAGATCCTTTTTCGGTTGTTCCTGTGTTACTTGCTTTCTCTGTAGAAACACTTCCAGAAACACTACTTCCACTTCCGAGTGTCATCAGTGCACCCATATCTCATCGAAGCTTATCAATAGAGTCCCCTACTTTCTTAACCGATTCGATAGTTGCATTGAGCTCCTCTGCTTTTTTATCAACACTTTTTGATATAGATTCAACCGTCTCAGACATTTTCTCGATGCGTCCTTTCGTTTCAGTAATAATCGTTGGAATCTGACCGAACGTTCCGATACTTCCAAGGAAAGAACCAGTGTTTGAAGGATTTGAAAGTGTATCAATTTTTTCCTTGAGTCCACGAATCTGTTCACTGAGCTGAGGTTGTCCGATGGCAGTTTCAATTTTTTTCGCTATTGGTGGATTCACAAAAACAAGAAGAACATATATTATTCCTGCTAGAAATAGGATCCAGAGTAACTTTGCTATAAGTCGCATGAATGATTTTTATAAAAATAAATCCTCCATGGTATTGCCTTTTTTCAAGGTATCACGTACTTTGAGTATATCTTCATCTTTTATCATAGGGGCTCCTTCATCTTTGTTGTGGATAAGAATACCTTCTCCTGTTCCAACTTTTTGCATCATTTCTTGGAGAAATGCTTTTCCATGTTCCGACTGAATCATATTAGCTGCAAGCATATTTACTTCTGCCTTTACAATACCAATCGTAGCACAGTGTGGGCATATAATTTCTAGATTGATCCCTTGAGCATTACTTCCAAGGAGATTTACGTTATTTTCATTGATTTGTCCTTTGCAGTTTTGACAACGAAAGTGAGCTATCGTTGCATCGATGATGTTCTTAAGGATGAGGTAGTTCATAGAGGTGATAGCGAGAAAATAAATAAATCTGTCTCTATCTCTTTCTATTGTACGATTTTTACGATAATTTCGCAAGTATTCTATCGATTCTTTCTATTGACTTTTCTTTACCAAGTATGTATGCCAATTCAAATGCACCAGGTGAGAATTCTTCTCCAGAAAGGGCTACACGGATAGGCCAGAGTACCTGTCAATTCTTCTTTCCAGCCTCTGAAATGGCTGCAATAATTGGTTCCTTGATAGTGTCGAGCGAACTGAAGTCAGTACGTGCCAATACAGTCCGTCCGAGCTCAAGAGAGGCACGTGCATCCTCGAGGGTTTCTATTTTCATCTTTGGATTTACGAGGAGATCGGGGCGAATCTGTGCAGCTCCATAGAAAAACTTTGTCAGTTCACGGTATTCATTGAATCGCTTCATGCGACCCTTGAGTTCGTTGAGAATCTTTTCATTGGTTGACCATTCAGCCTTTGAATACACGGTTGTAAAGAATTCATTCTCATACTTGTGGAGATATATACTCAGCTTCGTATGAAGTTCTTCAGTAGAAAGTACTTTGATATATTCTCCATTCATCCAGTCAAGCTTTATCGGGTCAAATACTGCCCCAGCCTTGTGAATATCATGGATATCGAACTTTTCAATCAGTTCTTCCATGGTAAGGATCTCTTGATCACTCTTTGGATGCCAACCGAGAAGGGCTATAAAATTCAAGAGTGCATCAGGAAGATATCCTTTTTCGAGGTAGATTTCTGCTGAAGTGTCTCCGGTTCGTTTTGAAAGTTTTTTCCCATCGGCACCAAGGATATTTGGCATGTGTGCATACTCTGGAAGAGTAATACCGAGCGCACGTGCTGTGAGGACTTGTTTTGGAATGGATGAAATCCACTCTTCTCCGCGCATAACATGAGTTATCTCCATGAGATGATCATCGATAACGACCGCTCCATGGTATGTCGGGATACCATCAGACTTCATGAGGACACAATCATCGGTTTCTGATGAGTTGAACTCGATACGTCCACGGATAGCATCGTTAAAAAGGATTTTTTCTCATTTTGGTACCTTGAGGCGGATAGTATATTTTTCTCACTTTGCGATTCGTTCACAGGCTTCTTCGAGTGGTACATGTCGGCAGTGTCCATCATAGCGAGGAGGGAGCTTGAGTTCTTCTTGTTCTGTACGGAGTGCATCGAGGCGCTCAGAGGTACAAAAACAGTAATAAGCACTTCCCTCTTCTACGAGCTTATGAAGGCGCTCTGCATAGATAGGGAGACGATGAGATTGGATATATGGCCCATATCCTCCATCGTGCTGAGGTCCTTCATCTGGGGAGACCCCCATACGAGTAAGTACTTCGATGATACGTTCGATACTTCCTTCTACGAGTCGTGTCTGGTCCGTATCTTCGATACGAAGAATAAATTTCCCATTATTATGATGAGACCAGAGATAACAATACAGGGCTGTGCGAAGACTTCAGATATGAACATCTCCTGTTGGAGAAGGGGCAAAACGAGTACGAACAGTCATAGAAATAATATGTACAATATATAAGAATGGATATATGGACTATATAGAGAAGCCCAAAAAAGGCAAGACTTCTCCTCTTCTCTCGGGTTTATTCTGTATCTAGATATGAGAGAAGTATTTGGTATTCTGTTTCGGTTACTGGAGTAATCGAGAGACGATTCCCTTTTTCAAGTATCTTCATCGTCTCGAGTCCAGGAGTAGCTCGGATATCTCCTATCGTATATATTTTCTGGAGTTTTCTCTCGAATGCCACATCAATACAGTACCATATCGGTTTCTCTCGTGTTGCCTTGGGTTCGAAGTACTTCCCTACCTCGAACTGAGACTCATCTGGATGGGCGAGACTTGCTACTCGGGCAATCCCTGCAATCCCGACTTCTTTACATGATGAGTGATAGAACAGTACGACGTCTCCTACTTGCATCTGGTCTCGCATGAAATTACGAGCTTGATAGTTGCGTACACCGAACCAACTCGAACATTTCTCTTGTTCGAGTCTATCGATGGAATACTCGGATGGTTCAGATTTCATGAGCCAGGTGGACATTGTACTCTAGAGTTAGATTTATTGTTACTGATAATATTTATTTTTATGAATTTTTCTATGGTGATTTTAAATATTTTTGACTATCCCCTTCCTCCTCATAGAATACGGACATATATTCTTTTCATTTTTTCTCTATGGCAGATAGTGTTACGGTTACTACCACCCGTTCATGGGGACAACGACTCAAGTCAGCCCTTGCTGGTCTTATCCTCGGTCCTATCTTTATAGCTGGCTCTCTCTGGGGGCTCTCATACAACGAGTCACGTTCAGCTGATGTGATCACGAGCGTTGCAGAAGCTCGTAAGGTGGTTGTAGAATCTCCGAGCACAGTAGTCACTCCAGGGTATGATGGAAAGTTCGTTCATATGATCGGTCCTATTACCGGTGGACCACTCGTGGATGCTCTTTTTTCTGTAGCGGTGACATGAGCGGTGCTTTATCGAAATGTAGAAATGTATCAGTGGAAAGAGTCATCCACTTCATCAACTCATGAAAATATGGGTGGAAGTGAGACAACAACCACTACCTATTCATATAAGAAAGTATGGTCTACGGATATGATAGATTCTTCATCTTTTCATGAAAAAGTATGACATGTGAATCCATCTTCTTGGAGATATGCCAGTGAAACCAAGAAAGCTCCACTTGTAAAAGTTGGGGCCTATGAACTCCAGTCAACGTTGGTAGATTATCTTCCAGTAGAGGCTCCCGTATCACTCGATGCGAAAAAACTTTTACTCACTTCAGGAGCTATCCTCCAATGAAATGAAATCTATATTGGGAATAATCCAGCTTCTCCAGAAATCGGAGATATGCGCATCGGATTTACTCATATTCCAGATGAGACTCTTATCAGTCTATTGTCCGAACAAAAATGAAATACCATCATTCCTCCAGTTAATCAGAAATTTGCTCACACTACTCGTCTTGAGATCGGTGAACGTACAGCAGAAGCTATGTTTGAGTCGATTCTTACAGAAAATGATTGGATGACATGGGTATTTCGAGGACTTGGTCTTCTCGTACTTTTCATAGGGTGGAGTATGTTCTTCTCTCTCCTTCCGATACTTGGAAAGTTTATTCCACTTCTTGGAACGATTATCGGGTTTGGAACCGGACTTATCGCATTCATCCTCACACTTTTTCTGGGTGGAGGAACGATTATTATTGCATGGTTTGTCGTTCGTCCACTGTATTCTATTATCGGAATAGGAGTTATCATAGTACTTGTTCTCGGTGCTTGGAAAATCTTTAAAAAAGAGCCTACTTCCCTCTCTGCTTCGACGGATACAAATCTTTCATCAGGCATCTAATGAATTATCCTCTCAATTCCTCACATGTGTGAGGACTTTTTCATAAAAAAAATCCTCCAAGACCGAAGTCTGGAGGATAGGGCGAGATCGACGTTTACGCATGGTTGCAGAACATGCAACCAACGTGTTGTGGAAGATCAAACTGATGGGATGAAAGGGTGCTTTCCAGGGCTTTGATACCCGAGAGAGACCAGATGATCCAGTTTTTGCCCATTGGGGCGAGCGAATGCTCTTGGCCTTCGAGGAGGATGTCGAGCGTTTTCCGAGCAGCCATAGCTGCCAGAAAGCTCTGATCGATCCCGAGACCAGGCATGGAACGAACATCTCTTTTGGATGAACAGTCTGCTTTGTTTTCTGCATCAACGTACTCGCGCACGTAGTCGTGGCGATCTTGATGAAGTGCCAGACAACTGTAACACACGCCGCCAGGGATGTAAGTGAAGAGTTCTCCACCGGCACCTTTCTGGAACATGGCCACGTAGATGGCTGGGGTTTTGGTTTCGATACAGACTTCGTTCGCAAGAAAGCGTGACGAGTCCGTATCAGTTGCGATAACAACTGCATCCGACTGGGAAATAATCGATTCAAACTTTGCCCGGTTATCGAGAATATTCCACTTATAGGCTTTGATGCCATTTCGGCAGGCCGGACTGTACTCAACCAGAAGGTCGCGAACGGCTTTGGCTTTGTTTTTTCCGATATGCTTGGCACCACACGGATGCCGAACAAGATTGCCAGCATCGAGCGTATCAAAGTCGATTAAGTTGATATTCTTGATACCAGAACGGAGAAAATGCAATGCAATCTCTCCGCCCATGCCACAACCGACAATGGTTACCGTCTTATCGAGGTAGCCGTAGAGGGCGTTGACACGGGGGTTATCAGTCGGGTTATAGACATCATCGGGAATCGATGGAGGCGGGTTGACTCGTTGAGCCATAATACTTTCTCCTCATACAATGAAATAAATCCTTCATATGGTATGAGCCGGAATTCGGTTGAACTCCGGCTCATTTGCTTCATGCCGAACGCTCTTCAGTGCTCACCAGAGATGCGATGTTTTGGGCATCTGGAGGCAGGGGTGAATTGACCGGAACAATAGTTCCTGTGCCGGCAATCTTCACTTCCGTCCCTTTCAGGGCGGTTTGCGTTTTTTCAAGGACACCAGCATCAAGCGGTTTACGCTTTCCGGAGGTGCCATAGTGCTTGTCGATGTCGTCAAGTGTGAGTCCCATGATGTGCTCCTTCTTAAAAATGCACGGTTAAAAAATTAATGCTCTGGCAGAGGCCAAGATTTTGTGGCTCGCCAGATTTCCAGGGCATGAAACCACTTCGCTGCGAAATGAACCATCGTGACGGATGAGAGGTTGGGATTCCAACCTTGCCCAATCTTGTCATCTGGTTGAATAACACAGAGATGAAGTTCCCCATCCTTGTAAGTGCCACGAGTATGTTTCGTTCCGCTGTCGTCCCAGAGTTTGATGATATCCGGATCGAGTGCCACCGGAATCGGTGGTACCATCGGATAATCCTCTGGAAAATAAACGCGCATGCGGTACGCATTTTTCTGGGCAGTTACGATGAATCCCTCCATGTAGAGAGTATCTCCATCGCAGATGTTGAATTCAAAATGAGGATACGTTGCTGCCATCTTCTCCATTTCATACCGGAGACGACGAATGCCGCGTTCCTCCCCATACTTCTTTACCCAATTGGGTGGTACAAATTTTTTTGCCATGATACTTTCTCCTAGGTTTATGGCGAATATACATGAAACTGTTCCCCATCAAAGTGGACACAGGCTTGATGAGTAAACTGCCCGGTTTGGATCCAACCTTCGTAGGCTGCGAGCCACCGTGCAGTCAGGTAAAACATGCTTATGCCCGTTATTTCGGATTGCTCCTCAACCGAGTAAAGATATGGAGTGATTTGTACCCCATTCATGTTTATACCTTGGGTATAGGGAATTCCCCTTTGTACAAAGGTAACGAAAACGGATTGCTCCTTGATGATGGTAAAGGGTGGTGAATTCGGATAATTCTCCGGAAAACAGATGCGAAGCAGATACGAATTCCCTGAAGCAAGTTCAAGTGATCCTTCTGCAAACATCATCCCAGTATCTTCCAGAACACGATAGCTAAAGGCAGGAAAATTTGCTATTGCAGCAACCTCCTGTCTTAAGCGATCAATGCTTTGACTATCCTCGTCCTGTACCCAGTTTGGCATGGTACGAGTCATAATTTCCTCCAGTCTTAGTTAAACGATATCCTCAGGAATGACCCCATTATCACGGGGATTATTTACACCAGGTCGACCAATAGCTGGACGTGTATGGCGTTGATTTGTGGGTGTACTTGCTTGCCTCGGAGGAGGGGTTGCTTGTACATTCTCCCGATTCTGAGCCATGAAAGGCTGATTTCGCCTCTCAAACTCAGTAGGTGTTCCTGTATGGATAACAGTAGTACCTGAACCTCGTGAAGAATTACTACTTTTATCACCGATAATACCAGCGATAATAGCAATAATAAGGATACCACCGACGATTTTCCAGAGAGAAAAACCGCTCTTCTCTTCAGGAGGTTTATTTCCTGTAGAAGTCGATGATTCGCTTGCTTGTTGACGTGCCTGATCGGCCGCAATAGCTGCTGCTTCACTTTTCCTTTGAGTATTTTCGATTTCAGAACGCGCCATCTTCAGTTTTTCGATGTGTGTATTCAGGGCACGGACTCGCTCTTGAATGTTCTTGAGCTCATCCATGTCTTGTTCCGGGTTATTGGATGATTCGATTTTCTCCACTAGATTGTTCGCCAATGCTTTGAGACGAACCTTGTCTTGTTCGATGCTTGTGATCTCTCCTGTGATGCTTTCAATAGTTGCTGCTGATACCTCATATGGAAAGAGGAACCAGACAGCAAACATGATAGCGAAGAGAGAATGGATTATCGTGTTTTGCCGCATGATTTTCTCCTTCAAGATGCATGGGTTACATGGATTGGATGGATTGATTGAGTTCGAGAGCCTTCTTTTTCAAGAGTTTTCTCTTCTCTTCCTGATCGGTGAAGCTAAGGTTTTTATTTTCATGTTTACACATGCCACGCTTCCATGCCTCATTAGCATTTTCACGACGTTCACATACACCAGTCAGGTTGCCTTTTGACCACTTTCCTCGGTAACTGATACCACTGGGAAATGTATAGGTACCTTCACCATCACGTTGGCTATCCGAAAATGAGCCACTATAAATATGTTTATCACCATACTCCTTTGTTCCATATCCATTGACGCAGTTTCCACTCTTACATGAGCGGTCTTTTATCGGTTCGGAATATTTCTGCTCTGGAGTACTCGAACAACCAATGATGGACACAAGTATCAGGCCGATAACGAGAATTTGTTTCATGATGAACTCCTAAAGATGGTTTTGCCGTAGTTTCGAAAAAATGACAGGAAGATATTCTGCGGTGAGTGCTATCTGGTTATCCGGATACATCACTCGCAGGAGCTTCTCGTAGGTGAGTTCAATGGTTTCACCCGTAGCTATGAAAAGAAATATTCTTGCTTTTCCTTCGGTGGGATGAACATAGAACGAAAGTGTCCTAATATCTTGCCTCCAGAAATCACTTGAAATATTGAGATTATACCAGTCTTCATTTTGAAAGCGAACAGCTTTCTCGATGCTTTGAGGCATGTCTTTCTTCTCGAGAGCCATCTTGCGAACACGTTCCAAGAAACGGTAGTGCTTTTGGCGCGGAGTGTTCCAAGGGAGGGTGACGATGAGAATGATTCCACGGATTGCAGTTTTTGCTATCCATGAAAAAATAAGCAGCAAAGAAATCAAGAGAGCATTTCTCGTAGCGTGTTTGCCACGCAGAAAGATGCTTGCAAAGATTTCAGAGGCTGCACTGGCTTTGAAATATTTCATGAAGCCCATGATGTCTTTCCTTTCTGTCGTATGCAGATGTTAAAGGGCAAACTCCGATACTTACGTGCCGAAGAGAGGATACAAGAATTTTGCTTCTATCCTCTCCAATGCAAGTAAATATTCTTTTGAGGAGCTATATTATACGTACATTGAGTGGAATGAGGTCCTCGATTCTATAGTTTTTATTTTCTGTATTGCGGTGTATCTTCCAGAAATACATAATATAATCACGACTTCATTTGTATTCTGAAGATCGGAATATAATCGAATTTGAAGGCTTATTTCTTTCATTGATTGTTGAATTTCTTGGAAGTTCATTGACGATTCACCAGGTGAGAACTTGAAGGTTTGGCTGACGCTCAAATCTTCCTCGTCACATGGACATGTGATTGATGTCTCATCCACTTGGATGATAGAGTCCTCCAGGATGTTTGTGCCAATTATAATAATTGATGGCACCATCCATAATGATGGTTTTTTTCACTCCAGATTGTAAATAGGTATTTACTTGTTTTTTTAACAGAATATTTGCTTCCTGCGTTCAGAATGTCTGAAAGAGTGAATGTGTCTTATTTCGTGCAAAGTAGTCAGATCATTTTTTTCCAACGACCGCAAATTCAGCTCCACTTAATTCCATTTCATCAAGCGTTGGATTTGCTAGATGTTCTAATTGCAAGATTCCATTTTTTATTCCATAGCAACTCTGAAACCAGTATCCGCCAGTTTCAGTTCCATGACTGAGAACATACGGATCTTCCAACTGTCGGTATATAGATGTGAGGTTATTCTGGACAATCTCTACCGTATGAAGTGTGAGGAGTTCCTTATTTTTTATAACATCACGTTCTATGAGTGCTTGATGATACATTGCTTCAAACACTATTCAGATATCCTCCAAAGGAAGTACTCTATGGAGAGTAGTATATTTTTCTTTTATACCATCGATCCAAGTAAAACGAACGGAAATATTTCCATGCACATCTTCCTCAAACAGAGTCATAAATAACCCATGGTATGTTTGTTTTGTAAAAACAATACATTTCTCTCCATTTTCTTCAATATGGGAATCTTTTAGGTCGATAATAAAACCAAATTCCTCAATCACTATATCTTTTAGATGATGGAATCGTTCTGCATTTTTGGAAAGTGTTTCTGGAGATTTTTCTTCCTCATTTCATTCCGTTCATACCATGTCTCCCTCATCCTTTGCATGAAGAATAACCTCTTTATTGTTTCTTGCTAACTCATCAGCTCTTTCCTTTTCTCGCATGATACGATACGCATTATCTTTTCGTCTTTTTAATATCCATCCAAGACTCCCCAAAACTCCAACTGCCACCCCACTGGCTCAGAGGATACTGAGAATTCCATAGGGATCATGGAAGGTTTCTATTTTTTTTGATTGATGGGATGTTTGAGGAGAATTTCTCGGAATGAATGGGGTCTTTTGTCCTTCACTTCAATTGATTTTATTTCTTTTTTCACGAACTGTTTCCGAATGTTCGGTGGTAGTATCATTTGATGGATGTATCACTTGGTTTCATGTTGATACTTCTGGAGAATTTGTTTCTGAAAGAACATAGGCCCTTTCGGTTACTATTTGAATTTGTGCTTCTGTAGATTTTTGATTACCCGGATTCACTACCGTTTGTTCATGAGTAATAATTCAGAGTTCTTTCATGGGTATAATAATTCAGTTTTCGAGTAAAATGGATTTCTCAGGGGTAAAAGTATATGTATGCATCCTTTGAATCTTGAGAGTGCAACAAAAACATCTATACTTTATTTGATGAGAAAAGATCAACTTGTATTTTTGTATTATTTTCTAGATTCTAATAAAAGAATTTAATTTGTCAATCAGTTATATTTACTTTTTCCGATATATACGCATGATAATAATAGTATATAAATTGGTTTGACAGGATATCCGACAAATATAAACTATGCCTTATCCATTATTAGGTTCTTTATTTGAAACTCGCACACAAAATCCCTGTTGTTACAGGGCTCATCTTATTTACAACGATTTGTATCAATATTCTTGGACTGAATATTTTTACGAGTCGTGGGTTTGTTGAATACAGTGAATCCGTAAAAAATACCGATAATACCTCACTTGATATTGATCTTATTTCAACGATTCTCAAGTCTGATAAGCTCGATACAAAAACTCGAGAAGAATATGAACAAATCCTCAAGGAGCTATCTATGATATCAGGAAATCTCGAGAATATTTCTGAAGACCCATCGGCTTATGTTGATACAGAATCTCCCGTAGATCGAAAAAATATCCTTGATATCGGAAAAAAGAGTTCCACCCTTGGAAGTTTTAAGCTTTTGATAGATACATTTTTTTCTATAACGCGCATTGATACCTCTACTCCGGAAGGGGCATTTCTCTATTCTACTCTTGGAAAGATGCTTCTCTTGAATCTTATATGGACGATCTGTATAGGAATTATTTACTTTTTCTGGATACGGAAGGTATTTTTTCCTGTACAGACAGTGACTGAAAATCTGAATCGTATTATTCATAAATGAGAGTATACCACGATACCATACAATGCAAATGATGAATTCACGGCTCTTGTAACCATGATTAATAATCTCAATAAAAGTCTTTCCATTCAAGAAAAAATACGAAGTGATTTCTTATCGGATTTTAGTCATGAAGTGCGTACTCCGATTACTGCTGTGAAATGTTATATCGAAGGTATTGAAGATGGAGTTATCAAGATGAACACGGAAACAGTATCCCTTCTCAAGAATGAACTGGATCGGCTCGCTGATATTACAGAGTGAGTAATGAACTATGAGAAACTCACCTATACCCATGAAGAGAAAATTCATGTAGAAAGGTTTGCTCCTTATAAAATGCTGGAGCATATAATCTCTGAATACTCTCCACAGCTTGCTGGTACAAAGCAAACAATACTCCACTCAATTCCCCCATCTTTTACCCTTACCATGGATAAAATGATGCTTTCACAGATTCTCCATAATGTCGTTTCCAATTTTATAAAATATGCTGGAAATGGATCTATTCTGAAAATTTCTTGAGAAAAAACAAAAGAGTATACGTATTTTACTTTTACTGACGATGGAGTTGGGGTTCCGAGAGAAGAACTTCCCTACTTAAAAGAACGTTTTTATCGACTTGATAAGGCTCGTACTCGTACAAAAACGGTATCTATGGGGATTGGACTTTCTATTATCGAAAAAATTGCACGATTACATGGTGGAGAGTGTACTATCGATGTTCCGGATGATGGTGGTTTTCAGATACAACTGAGTGTTCGTCGATAGGATGAGCAACGAGAGTAATGGGAGCTCATTGATCAGTCACATATTGTTGTCTTCTGTATAAATTCCCATAGAGCCATGGGTCCATATTGCTCATTGGGAATGCAACTTCCTTACACCCTGGGACATCTTGTAAAATAATGGGAATATGTTTTGTAACTCATCGTCATCATGCAGGAAGATAACGAGAGAAATAAAGACCCACATAGGTCCTTGCTTGTATAAGTTCAATGATTCCTTCTATTTGGCGTTTTTTTCCTCTTTCTAGGAGCAGAAAAACTCGACGATTAGTACTGATATCCGTATCTATCCCTGTCAGATCAATATAAGGAAAATTCGATATTCACTCGTTTGACGGAGTTTTATTTCGGAGGGTTTTTATTATTCGAGGAATATCTTCAGAGGATGATAGGGAGAGGGTATCCCATTCAAGCATAAAAGGGAGAGTTAGAATACAAGAACAAATTCTCCTTTTACTTTTCACTCTCACTTGTAGTAGTCTCTTACTTCTGAAATGGTACCACGTTTAAATTCTTCAAATTTTTTGGTAATTTCACGACCCACAACGATGTGAAAATCAGATCCAAGATATTCTTCGAGTTCGGAAAGTGTTTTTTCGATACGATGAACGGATTCATATACTACAACCGTATATTGTTTATTTACGAGGGATTTTAACATGGTTTGTCGTCATTTCTTGACTGGAAGGAAGCCAAGATAGAGATACTGATGACAGTCAATTCCAGATGCAACCAATGCAGATAGTACAGCAGATGCGCCAGGAACAGGAACAACTTCAATCCCCTCTTCTACTGCTTGTCGTATGAGTACAAAACCAGGATCCGATATTCCAGGAGTTCCAGCATCAGAAACAAGGGCAACGTGCTTTCCTTCTTTTAAAAGTTCTATAATTTTATCAGTTTTTGAAAAACCAGAATGTGAGTGGAATGACATCAAGCGTCCATTGTTGGCAATATCATAATAACCAAGAAGCTGTCAGGTGACACGAGTATCTTCACAGGCTATATAATCCGCTTCCCTGAGTACTCGCATAGCTCGAAGAGTAATATCTTCAAGATTTCCAATCGGGGTTGATACAATAGAAAGCATGGTCGAATAATGAGAAAAAGTATAGGGTGAGTATAGTGATTTTTCATCAAAATACATTATTTTTTTCCTGAGTCTCGGTATTTACTTTGTAACTTATGGAACACCTTCAGAACTTCATTTGTAAAAATATGGGCACTGACTGGATATTCGCTGAGTGTATGATTTATAAGGATGTATTCCTTGTTTTTCTCATCATTATGGTAGACACAAGCAATCACTTTTCCCTCATGATTTTGAAAATAGACACCACGAATATTTCCATTTACGAAGTTTTCTGTACGAAAATGTTTTCGTATTTTTCATTGGTCTTTTTGTCGACTGATCTCATCATAGTCAATCGGAGAATAAAGTGGGGCATTTTTCTTCTTTCCTTTTCGCATTTTTTCATGAATTTCCATAGCCTCTTTATTGCGTTGTTCCAAATCTTTTCAGCTTACATACATTAATCCAGTCTCCAATCCAACGTCTCATATAATTATATGGCATGCCTCGGTTACCTCATGAATAAGATTATCTGTTGGGTGCGTTATTCCATTGGGCAATTTCTTCATAACAAGATTATGAACGTACTGCTGAAGTGATTTTATAACGCTCTGAAATTCCGGTCAAATACTGAGTTGTTTTGATAAATGTTTCAGTTCTGTCATAATACAAAATTATAAATACTCTCGGTTAGGAGAGTATTTATAATATTAAAATATATTTTGTCAATTATATTCCAAGTTTATCTCGAATGAGGTTGAGCTCATAGACGACTTGTTGATCTTTCTTCATAACTTGTTCGAGTTTTTTACAGCTATACATAACAGCGGTATGATTTCTCTGTGAGAATATATTTCCAATACGTTCGTATGTATAATCGAGACGATTCTTCAAGAGATACATGGCAAGTTGACGAGGAATCATATTTTCTTTTCTTCGATCTTCTCCGATTATTGCCTTGATCTCGATACCAAAATGTTCAGAAACGGTACGGATAAGATCTTCATATGAACAATTACTCGTTCGGCTTACTCGTGTTTGAGAACCAATTGTTTGAGTCAGGGTTTTTACAGAGAGTTTTGAAAGACGAAGTGCTACATTTTCAAGAGTTGGAGGAGTGCCTCGGAGGTCATATTCAGCGATAATTTGATTGAGAACTCATTCTATCTCACGAACATTGGTTGTAACATGCTCTGCGATGAATTCAGCAACCTTTTGATCAATGATAAACTCACGTGCCTGTGCTTTACTCTGAAGGATTGCGAGACGAGTTTCGAAATCTGGATCCCCTACATCTACGGTAATTCCCCATTCAAAACGACTTTGAAGGCGAGGTTCGAGATTGGTAAGTTCTTTTGGTGGACGGTCTCCAGAAAGGATAATCTGCTTTCCTGCTTCGTAGAGAATATTGAATATATTGTAGAGTTCGGTTTGTGTCTGTTCTTTTCCTGCGAGAAATTGTACATCATCGATAACGAGGACATCAATCGATCGATACTTATCACGGTATTTATCAAGGGTTCTTGATTTTACATTTGCTACATAGTCTGTTAAGAATCGATCAGCTGTAGTGTATACAACTTTAAGATTTTTATGTTTTTCTTTGATAACGTTCGCAGTCCCTTGAAGAAGATGAGTTTTCCCAAGTCCAACATTTCCATATACATAGAGTGGATTATATGAAGAACCCGGTCTTCTTGATACTGCATCACATGCTGCATGGGCAAGTTGAGTAAATGGCCCAACTATGAAATTATCAAGGTGATAACGATCATTGATAAGTCGGCTATTAATTCCATCTACCACTTCAACTCCATAGATATCTTCTTTCTTCTTCTTTGCTCCTACCTCTTTCATTTCATTGTGGCAGTCTATTACATTTTTATTTTCAGAATTTTCAATATCAGTATCGACGATGATATCAATTCCAGTGATTTCTGGGAAAATCTCAATTGATGCCCCTTTGATTTCTTCATAGTATTTCTTCAGAAGATTATCACGGTAAAATCCAGAAATAACTCCATATGTTACAATTCCATTTTCCAGCTTAATAAGCGATATTTTTTTAAAATACGTGAGAAAATCCTGTTTTCGAATATTTTTTGCAATATATTGAATTACTGATTTAAGTTCATGTACGCTGAATTGTTTCGACATAAGGAATGGAGGAAAAATGAGAGTGGAAGATGGAACAATGCACTAAATTCTTCTAAAAAAACTGTTTGGTATAAACCGTATTTGTATGCTGAAAACGCAGTCATTTTTAACGTTTTCTGAGGTGAAGTCAAAAAGAAAAATAGCTTGACAGAGAAATGTCGTACACTTTTTGTGTGCGTAGAAAATGTAAAGGCCCCGTCCTTCCTTTTTGTGAAAGAAAAATTGATTCTATTACAAAATATTTTCAGAGAGATAGAATATGTTTGAAAATTGGTATGGATTTGCTCCGATATTTGATATTGACCAGGAAATATGCTATATTATTCGTAATACCTCGATCTCCGATTCCCTTTTTATGACTCCTGAAAGTCCTGTCATCAATAAATTCCTTCAACTTTTGGATGAGGTTATCAATAATAGCCTAACCGATCTTCATGTGAGTGTGGGAAATTTTCCATATATTCGAACTCCAAATCGTGATGTTGAACCAGTCGAATCATTTGGTATTCTTTCCAATAATGATGTCTTACGTATTATTGATTTTACTGGAAGCATTAATACCCAAGAACTTGAGGAAACCCTTGAGGGTATGAATTATATTTATGAATTTAAATGAAATCGATTCCGTGCCAATGTTTCCAAAAATAATGAGTGACTTGCTATTGCATTTCGAACGATTAAAAAAAAGGTGCCTACGGCTGAAAGTGTCGGACTCGATGCTGATATGCTCAATATCCTTAATGCTGATAAAGGACTTATTCTTATTACAGGTGGTACAGGAAGTGGAAAAACGACAACACTCGTAGCAATGCTAGATTATCTCAATCGTACACAACATAGGCATATTATAACCGTAGAAGATCCTATAGAATATATTTTTCAAAACCAAAAAAGTCTCATCCATCAAAAGCAAGTTGGGAAACATGTTTCCTCTTTTGAACAGGCGATTAAAGATGCCATGCGTGAAGATCCAGATATTATTATGGTAGGTGAGATGCGAGATATGGAGACTATTTCTGCAGTTCTCACCTTGGCCGAAACAGGACACCTTGTTCTTTCTACTCTTCATACCAATGATGTTGTGCAGACATTTGATCGTCTCGTATATGCTTTTCCAGCTCAAATGCAATCACAAGTACGCGTCCAGCTTGCACTCACCTTGGTTGCGATTATAGGGCAATTAATTCTTCCAAAAATTGATAATTCTGGAAATATTGCAGCTCGAGAAATATTCATGAATACCGATGCAACGAGAAATCTGATTATCGAATGAAGTATTAGTCATCTCTACTCTATCATGGAAATCGGGAAAAAAGAAGGAATGATGCTCATGGATCATCGACTCGCTGAAATGTTTACGAAAGAACTTATTTCGTATGAAACATTGATGAGTCATGTGAAGAATCCAAATATTCTCAGTCAGCTTGGAATTATCCGTTCATAAAAAACCTATTGTTTATAAATAGGTTTTTTTATTATATCTTTTTCTAAGAGTGAAAACCCCAGCCTTTATTTTTTCTTCGTTCTTGTATCTACGAGTTTCAATATCCTTCATACAAGTCATTTTCTTAGTGTCGTTATATCAGAGCTTTCAGGTCATTGATTTTTTCATTCTAAAATTCCCTCAATACTATTTGACATATGAGGAATAATTATGAAAGGTATTTGTTTTCAAAAATCAGTATAATACCCATAATCCATATTGATTACCTTTTCAAGATCTTTCATAAGTTCTCTGCTGAGGTTAATTATATGATGACCTTTTAAAAATCATTGATATTGTTTTAATTTATCCAAACTCCAGTCTTGAGTAAGATTTACCATAAAATCATCCACTATTCTTGCAAATCTTCATTCAACTGCACCAGGATAAAAATCACCATGCATGAGATCTATTTGGTATGCTTTTCATCCATTATAGTATGTAACAAATTTTTGCAGTTCTGTTTCAAGCTTTTTTGATAATTCCTGACTAATAAAATCTACACTCGGATATTTATGTATTTCTTTTTTTTGCAGTTCTGTTTTATTTTTAAACATATTCAAAAAGGTTAATATTATATTAGTTATTTTACTGCAATATTTGAGCAAATGCAAAAAAATATTAATCCACTATATTCCTTGGGATCTTGTATGTATTCTTGAAAAATTTACCTTTTCATATAAGAAATAATTCGAATATAAATTGTACTGGAAGTATTCGTTCATAAAAAAACACCCATATGGGTGTTTTTTTATTGGTTGATGATTATTTAATTTCTTTGAGACGTGCTGCCTTACCAGTAAGTTCACGAATATAACCAATATTCTTACGACGAACCTTAAATTTACGAAGTACTTCGATTTTTTGGATATATGGAGAGTTTACTGGGAAAATCTTTTCAATACCAATACCATCCATATCTGCACGAACAGTAACCATACGATCAAGAGCAGTTGCTCCACGAATAGAGATTACGAGTCCACGAAATTTCTGGATACGTTCTTTTTCTCCTTCTTTGATAATTTGGTATACTTCAATTTCCATTCCCGTTTCAAGAGTTGGGATATTATCTTTTTTTGCTCCTGCTTGAATATCTTGAATAAGTTTTGCGTCCATAAGGTGTCATTAGTAATAGAAAACGGACTGCACTATATAGATAAAAACAAAAAATGCAATTTTTTTTTCATTTTTAGGAAGTTTTTTCTTTGTAGGTTTGCAAAATCCCTATTTTTTTATATTATACTCGCGATTTTCCCTATTTTTTCTGTATGGATGTATTATTTTCTTGATGATTTCTCACATACGAATTGTATTTTCTCGTATTAAATATACTCGTTCTTCTTTGAATCTATTTATATGATGGATATCGATTTGGAAGAAGAGTCGTTCTTCTTATGAGACCAAAACGGACACTAAATGATTCCCATGAGGCAGTGACTCCTCCAAAAGAGGCTGAAAAAGAAGTTATTCCTCCTGTTATTGAAAATACCGTTCTTGAGTACACCATCTCGGAACCTAAAAGTTACCAAGAGGAAGAATGAATATTATCTCCGCTTGGAGAGATAATACCAGATGAAATCACTCCACTTATGGTTCAGGATGCCCCAAAGAGCTCTCAAGATGAAGAGAAGATATTATTGGCTGATGCGAATGATTCAAAGCTTTCTCCTGAAGAAAAACAACATATTCAAGATTTATTGCGTGCTATTCGTACAAAGATAGCCCTTGGATCACTCTTCGATGCACATGGGCTTATTGTAGAATGATTATCACTTGATAAAAATCACCGTGAATTAAATCTTCTCCTTGCTAGTATATTTGAACAAGAAGGTTGATATAAAAAGGCGGAGTACGTATATGTTGATATGATTGCTTTATATCCAAAGGATAAAGAAATATATAGTAAACTGTGAATCGCTCTCTCAATGCAAACAAAATACGAAGCTGCTTTTGAAACCTATAAACAACTCCTTGAACTTGATCTCGATTCTCCAAATACTATTCTCATGTTGGCACATATAGCCCACGAACTCAAACAACACGATGAGGCATATGATTACGCAAAAATGTATCTCAAGCAATTCCCTCACCATCCTGAAATGCTTTGGATTGTAACCCATGCTTGTATTGATCAGAAAATGCGATCAGAGGCTCTTGAATATCTCATAAAGCTCCGTAATATTTCTCCTCGAAATAGTGAAGTTATAGAACTCATAGAAAAGCTCAGAACAGAAGAAACGTTGGCACAAAATTTTCAATCACAATAATTCCCACATATGGATTTTAAGATTCCTCCTCATAGTATCGATGCTGAACGATGAGTACTTGGTTCTATACTTATAGATAAAGATGGCATCATTCAAGTGGCTAATCTCCTTTCTCCATTGGATTTTTATGATCCAGCACATGGATTGGTTTTTGAAGCAATGATAGAATTATTTACTCGTAATAAGCCAATTGATCTTCTTACGGTTCGTGAAAACCTCGATGATAAGAAAAAACTGGACTCGATAGGTTGAAATGCTTTTTTGGCAGATCTTGCAGCCAGTGTATTTACCAGTGCAAACATTTTCCAGTATGGACAAATGGTAAAGCAAAAAAGTATTCTCCGTAAGCTTATTAAAGCCGGAAATGATATTATGGTAACCTGATATGATGAGATGACAGAGGTGAATATACTTCTAGAGAAAGCAGAAAAGGCTCTTTTTCAAGTTACACAGACTTTTATTCAAAATAAACTCGTGTCAATTCGTGATATTATCAATGCTCGATATGAGGAATTTGCGGAGATTCATGCCAATCCAAATCATATTCAAACCAATGTAGTTCCTATTGGATATATAAGTTTTGATGAACGTCTTGGGGGTTTTAAGCGATGAGATCTTATTATTCTTGCAGCTCGTCCAAGTATGGGTAAGACGGCACTTGCTATGAACTTTGCACAGAGTGTTGGTGATAAGAGTAAAAATGTTGCAATATTCTCACTCGAAATGACAAAGGAACAACTCACAGATCGTCTTATCTGTTCTGCTATGTGAGTAGATGGATGGAAGCTACAAAAATGAAAACTTTCCGAAGAGGAATTTGCGCGCATGGGGGATGCATTGGAGCGACTTTCTCAATCACAAATATTTATCGATGATTCTCCAGGTGGAAGCTTAATAGAAATAAAATCAAAAGCCCGCCGTCTTAAAATGGAGGGAGGACTTGATCTTATTATCATTGATTATCTCCAACTCATGTCAAATGGAAATAGTCTCAATCGTGTACAAGAAATATCTGAAATATCACGTGGACTCAAGTCACTTGCTCGTGAACTCGATGTTCCACTTATTGCTCTTTCTCAGTTGTCCCGTGCGGTGGAATGACGTCCAGATAAGCGTCCAGTACTTTCTGACCTTCGTGAATCAGGATCAATCGAACAAGATGCTGATATTGTAATGATGCTATATCGTGAAGATTACTATAATGATTTTCCTGCCCCTGAAAATGCCTGAATTACGAGTGTATTTATTCGTAAGAATCGTAATGGGCCAGTTGGCTCAGTGGATTTAAAGTTTGAAAAGAAGCATATGAAATTCTATGAAATTGAGCGTGCACATGGTCAACAAGATCATGGATTTGACGATTAATAATAGTACATATATATAAAAAATCCCATCATTGATGGGATTTTATGATTTATACCGTGTGTGATTAGTTATTTTCATTGTCCATAAAGAGTCCATATTTGAGTGATTCATAGTATTTGGATTTATCTTCAGAAAATTCTATAGTCTGTTTTGCCGTTGTTCCAATATGACTGGATGCAACGATTGAATTCATAGGGAGCGCAAATGGACTATCTGTCTGGAGTTCAACAGAGTATCAAACATTTCCAGGGTTGAATATGAGTAGATATGGTTCAGTAAGATCTCATCGATTTAAGAAATTGGCAACTCACGTATTGGAATGTATAAAATATTCTTGAGTATCGAGAACATCTCATCAAATATCTTGGATACTCTCTTCTATATATTCTCGGATAACGCCAGTTTGATCGAGTGTTGGATAATGAATGGATATATTTCCGGTACCTGTTATTCCAATTGTTTCTCCGTTGGATTGTTGTATCATGATAATATTCCAACCCAGTGGTCATCCCATAGTGAGGGTAAGTTGTTTTTTTACTGCCGCAATAAGATCAGTTTTATTTGGGTGAATCGAGCTTCAACCTAACACAGTTCCTGTACCAATTAAAAGTGGAAAAATAAGATGTTCCCCTGCTTGTATAGTTCCACTAAAGTTATTACTATGGTTTTGAAACGTATAATTCAGCCGAAGTCCATTTATTCGGCGTGTATATCCAGAAAGAAGATTTGAATCGGGTTCTATATCGGAAACTGCATCTCAGAATCCATCACGGTGATTCTTCGATTTTAAGAGTGCATATTCAAGAGATCATTCGGCTCATGCATAGGTAGTTATACCATTGTATAATGATCGATTAATTTTCATTTCAGTCATGTACATATTCAGTACACCGGTGGATATTATAAGAAGAAATCATATAACAAAAATAGACAAGAGTGTAGAAAAACCTTCTTGTGATATCATGTGGATACTTGTTTTTTTTTGCATAATTATTTTTTATAAGCTCGTTCACTTATGGTAGTCTGGAGGGTAGTACGGGTTGAATCAATGAATAATCATGAGATTCCTGATTTTTTTGTAAGCATAAGCGTAGTTACGATTGTTACTTTTGGTTCCATGATTTCAGGTTGTCATGATATATAAAACCGAATATCTTCGATTTTAACTCGTTTCTCTCATGCATTTGGTCGATAGGGATCTATCAGATCAATAGCATGAATGTAATCACTATTTCTTACCAGAAAAAGTGAACATCGTATTGAAGTATTTTTGGCTTTCTTTTCTTGTTCAGTACATGGCTCTAATCCTGAAGGAGTTTGTTTTCAAAATATATAGGATCTATTTTGTCATCCAGTAATATAGAGTGCCTCATTTCCACTTCCAAAATACTGATTTGTTTCCCATGGAATATGTCACCCCATATTTTTAATCCAGCTATACTCTACTCCATATTCACGTACATCTTTTGCAATTGTTTCGGTAATTTCTCTTGCATTTTCTTGAATAAGACGGGTGAGTTCTAATTTCTTTTCAACGTCTATAAGGTGAATATAAATTGAAATAATTGTTACACTCATAAAAGCTATAATAGTCATAACTATTACGAGTTCTACCAGGGTAAATGCTTTTGTATTTCGAATTGCAGTATACATATTATCGTTTCCAGTTAGTAAGAAGAGTACGAATTTCATAGAGTTTTACTCACCTATGGAGTGTTCCAACATATGCAGAAACACTTATAATTTCAGGAGTATTGATTCACCCAATAGATACAGGCTCTATTTTATAAAATGATACAAAAGGTGTTTTTGTTTGTGATATATAGCAATTATGGGTATATCTTCCTTGGAAATCCTGACAAAGTCTTGTGCCATTTGGTGTTATATCGAAGGCTCATTTTACGATATCTTCAGGTATTACTTCCATTCAGATAGGTAATTTTCGTACCTTGATTGCAAAAATCCCGTTCATAGGATTTGTAGTGCTCAAATCGTACTGAAATTCTTCACCACTTATCATAGATGGTTTTTCAAAATTATTTTCAATCATATAATATCAGGACAGTGTCTGATTACTTCCTTGCGGATATTGTCCCCATGAAAAATTACTATTTTCCCATCAGGTAGTAGTTCCATCTGCCTTCCAAGTCTTGTCCCAGAGACGAAGCATAAGCCAATTGGAATCCCTTGTATTTTTTAAAAGCTCAACTTGTTCACGTAAGATATTCGATGCAACAATTTCTATTTTTGCATTCTGTGCACTCGAAATTCCAGCATCTACGAGGAGATAGATTCCAAGCATTCCAATTGAAAAAACAACAATACCAGTCATAACCTCCACAAGGGTAAATCACTGAGTAGAAGGTTTGGTACTTTTTTTTAATACTGTCCAAAAGGAAGAAGTTGTATGTTTTTCTCGAGAACGAGTTTGGTTTGATGTCATACAGTAATAATGATTTTTTTTATGGTATTGTCAAATAATCCCCCACTCAAAACAAATGTTCCAGAACCACTGGGTGCTTCTAGAAAAAATCCTATGGAATCAAGTATAAGAGTACTATTATCTTGCTTCTCTATCTTGATCGAGCGTATAATATTTTTTCCATCAAAATATTCATCGGAAATTTTTTTGAAATTACTATTTCCAGAAATTGATGAAAATGGTGGAACTGTCTTTCCAGACATAACATACATTGGGAGATGGTTGGTATTTTTTGTGAAAGTCATAAAAATATTTCCATTGGTATTTCCAGAAAATACAATACCATTCATCGCTTGAATTTTTCAAAGTGACCATTCCTGCTCTACTTTATTTGCACTGGTATGAAGTTTTGCTCGATCATTGAAAAATCCATATGGTGCATAAAACGTCATAAAGAGAATAGCTCCAATAGTCATAACGAGCATCATCTCTGCAAGTGTAAATCATCAAGATGGTTGTTTTTTCATAAATACGATTAGATACCAACTCCTCAGGCCACTCACATGATAGCGGAAAAAATAGCAAGTGCAAACCAAAGTACAAATACTCAAGCAATGAGAATAGCAATTGGTTCAATGAATTTCACCATTATTCAAAGTGAGTAATCTATCGCTCGACGATATTGATTTGCAAGCTTCTCACATGCCTTATTAACTGTAGAGGTTTTTTCTCCTACTTCAATGAGTTGAATGTATTCATGTGTGAAGAGTTCTAAATTTTTATCAGCTTCTTTCATGGATTCTCCAAGCCTTTTCCCATGAGCTACATCATAAATAATATGATCAAATATTTGTTCTACATATACATTATTTGAACTTCTTGCTGAAAGTCTTAATGCCTTTATGATAGTAATTCCAGATTCCATAAGGAGTCCAAGAGTGGTTGATATTTGTGAGAGTAAATAGTTACGATATACTTCTCAAACAGCTGGTATTCGAAGTATGCTTCTGTGAATTGACAGTCGCCCATTGGGGGTATTTTTATATCATTGAAAAATAAGAATACATGCAACAATAATAGCAATAAGAGTTCCTATCTGATTACTGAGAAAATCACTTGTTGCCATAAGAGCTTTTGTACTGAAAGGAATTTCAGTTCATGATTCTGTAAGAATTGGTGCTATCTGAGGGATAACATAAATCATTACAACCGTGACAGCAAGGACAAGAAATATAAGTATGATAATTGGGTAAATAAGAGCTCCAATAACTTTTGAGCGTAATTCGTCTTGTTCGCGAAGATTTCGAGCAATCGACATAAAAGCTTTTTGCAATGTTCATGATTCTTCCCCCGACTCTACAAGAGCTATTTCCCTATCTCCGAAGAATCCTGGGATTTTTCTCATTGCCGTACTCATGTTATCTCCTGACTCTACAAAAAATAGAAGATTATCAACTTCATTTTTAAATCGGAGATTATCTGTTTTTGTGACAAATGACTTTAATGCTTCAATAATACTCACCCCTCCATCTATGAGGTTTGAGAGATGTTCGTAAAACATTGATCTATCTCGAATAGATACTGATCATTTTGGGAGTAAGGAAAGAAGCGAATTATTCATAGTAGTATATTCCGAATGATAAATTTTGTCCGAACCCATTTCCATCATTCAAATCAGCCCCGGTATCTATAGGAAGTGAAATAGTATCAAGAACGAAGGCATATTCAGTATTTTTTAGAATCATATCTTGAATGAATAATTCAATAACATCAAGACTTCGTGCTTGAATATTCATATTAACACTTCCCATAAATAATCCATTGGGAAGTCTTTCTCATTTTGCAACACTTATATTTGATACAATTACTTTTTGTGAAGGCACAAGGGATTGAGTATATTGATTCAATACAAGGAACCGCATTATATCCTCCACGATAAATGGTTTTGTATATCGAGCTTGAAGGAGTTTAAGACTTGCATCATTCGCAAGTTCAGATTTTTTATTAGAAAGGAGTTGATGTTTTGCTTCTCGTTCCTGTAATATATTATTTTTAGTTACATAGAGTGCACTGGTTTCAATATAATTACTGTATGCAGATTTTGCTCCAAAAATGAAAATGAGGATTGAAAGACCAAGTAATACTGGTGCAAAAATTTGTGTTTTTTGATGTGATGCACTTTGCGTAAGAGAATTCATACGAAATGAGAGTTATATATTATTTATTAGAAGAGTCTTTTGCAACTTCAAATCCAAGCCCAGTTGCCCTTCTGCTTGGATCCCCATTGATTGAAAATATTGGTTTTAGAAGAAATGTCTTTTTATTCTTTCTATAATCTTCCATAAGTTTTAAGATTGGCTCAATGGCATCACTCTCATTATTCGATACTGATACCATACTTGTGCTAATTTGATCTCATTTAATACTAAATCATTGAAATCTGAGCCCATATTCAGATGCTATTGAACGAAAATTGGAAAGAATATTGGGAAGATCAATAGATTTTTTAATATATTTTTCATCTTGGAGCATGCTGGCAATCTTTACATCTTTATCATTTTCTAATATCTCAATTTTTTTGTTGGTTTCTACTATTTTGTCTTCAATATCCGTAATGCTACTTCCTGTAAGACTACTGGCAACGCTAAACCCAACATAACATCAAATTGACGCTATAAATAGAAGAACAGATGTAACAAGGAGAACTTTTCAAGGCTCCTTAATAGGGGCTGGTGGAGCTTGTATTGCTTGGTCTTGCATATAGAAAAAATAGAATATACTTCCTGTATATCCTATCATATGTTTCTATAAAATGCAAAAATTCTACTTTCCAAATATTTCCTCTCATCATTTTTGATCTCTTAATATTACACTCGTTCCGGGTGATAGAGTTTGGCTTATAGGTGATTTATGAGCTGGAAAAACAACCATCGCCCAATTTCTCATACATCAATATATGAATGATCAAAAGATCTCTGTACGAAGTCCAACCTATGTGTACTATCAAAAGTATGGAACTGCTTTGTACCATTTTGATCTGTATCGAGCTGATGATTATACTACATTTGAATCTATATGAGGTGAAGAAATCCTCGATAATCCTCAGAATATATGTATTATAGAGTGGCCAGACAGAATAGAACAGTATTGGAAACCTACGAAGATTATTCGTATTGAAAAAACAGACGATCCCCTTCTTCGCTCTATTACTCTAGAGATGTTTCCATAGGTTCTTTATAGAGCCATTTTGTAATAAAAAAATACGCGCCTATTCCGTATCAAAAGAGTATCATGAGAGAATTTTTTTCAACGGAATAATTATAGGCCGCATGGAGAATCGATGCTATAGTAAAGCCTACAAATAGATAGAAAGCATATTTGAATGAATTGAGTGTATATCTTTGATAAGCTTGAAACCAAAAATATGTACAAATACTAGCTGCAAATATATGGATAATTAATGAAAAAAACGATCGAAGAATCCATATTTGGATACTCTCTCGTATATTTCCTAGATTTAGAAAATGAATAAGATAGAGTATGTTCTCTGCCCAGACAAAACCGAGTGCTATAAAAATCGTAAGAAGGAGCATTTCTTGGAGTGATGTTTTTGTTTTGAGATTACTTCCACCAATTAATGAGAGATGTTTTGTGCTTTCTTCTAACATACTCGCGAATGTATAGGTAAATATTCCTTGAAGAAGTGCAATAAAAAATCAAAATACTTGATATGAAGATTGTCCAAATAAATTTGTAGTATATTGTGCCCAAAAAAAGCAGAATAGAAATAATAGAAACACACCAAAATGAATAGTTCCCAATCGTATGAGTACTGGATAATTTGTACCAATATTTTTTCGAAAGAGTACTCGAACCATCCAAAAATTTGTAATAAAAACTATGAAAAAAAGTCCTATAAGAAAAAGGAAAATTTTTGACTGAAATACATCCTGACTTGATAATTGTGCAAGATAGCTCGATTCAATATGGAGGAGCTTCGGGAGAAAGAAGAAAATAACTACTGAAATTCATCCTGATAATATACCAGCAAAAAAACGTTTCCTATCGAATGAGTCATGATGAAGATATGAAAAAACATATCCCCAAAGAAATACGGGAAGAAATGTTATTCCGGCTACCAAAAATAATTCAAAGATTTCTCCTATCATACTTACTTTTTTCTAAGAATTTCGTAATTTCCAAATTTTACTGTATGAGATCGGTTCCTTCCAAAAATAAGATTGGCAAGGAGAATATTTCAACCAATAATAAGACACGTAAATCCTATGATATAAGCGATAAGATCAGGATTAAGTATGATAAGTATTCCAAAACACAGGAGAAATCATCCAATATAAGGCATAATAAAAAAGGTTATTGAAAGAATATTTTTCGTATATCTTCGAATGCAACCAGTATACTCAAGAGAATAAGGAAAAGAAATCAAAAAATATGAATTATTCGTTCTCCCGAAAGAAGTCGAATCTTTGATACTCATAAAAATGTGAGTATATGAGATATGGTTACTGTTACAAATCTTCCCCCATCAAGTGCAGGGAGTGGAAGGAGATTAAAGAAACCAAGATTTAATGATATAAGAGCTATAACAATAAGAATGATATTGATCCCAACTTTCATATCAATCATTCCTACGAACAGATTTCCGAGACCAATCGGTCATGAAATATTTTCTATGGCTTTTTTGCGTTCATCGGTATCTTTTGGAAAAAATATTTTTCGAAAGAAATCCCCGAGCATTTCTGCTGTCATAAGAAAATGTTCCTTAAACTCTCTCGTCCCGAGATATATAGCATCGAGAAGATTATCTGCCTTAATCTCGGTCAGCTTAAGAGAATTATATCAGAGATAAGCTCCAATTTTTTTATCCTTTGGTTCCAGAGTAAAAGTTTTATAGGATCATGAACGGTTGATCTCTAAAGAAACTTTCTTTGATTTCTGGATAATCTCCGTAAGTTCACTCGTAGTTTGTACCTTTCATGAATTTACGGAAACGAGAACATCGTCTTCTCGAATTCCAGCATTATATGCAACACTCCCGGTAAGGGGAGAAAAGATTATATCACCAACCAATATACTTCCATCTTGTATACCATCTTCCATAGTGGGAAGAAGTTTTGTATGGGTATCTGTTTTAAAAAATACGTTCACTCAAAAAGGAGTGCTCCCCATAAAAAAAAGTCCAATAAAAAGAATCCACGTAAGGACAAAGTTCATACTTACTCATGCAAGAAGAATACTTGATTTTGCAAACCATCCTTTTCATGCAAAACTGTCCTTTTCTGGATTTTCATCGAGGGAATCTTCTCACTTGAGTCGGACAAATCCTCCGAGTGGTATCCAATTCAGAGTATATTCTGTTCATTTTTTATCTTGAAAGAGAGTTTTTGCTTTTGGGGGGATTCAGAGTCCAAATTCTTCCACTTTTACACGAAAGAGTCTTGCGATTGAAAAATGTCCAAGTTCATGAATAAATACAACAATAGTAAATACAATAAGTGTGAGAAGTATTCAGAGTAATATAGTCATAGGAGAAGAAATGAAATTACAAAAGAAGATATCAGGATGATATCTTCTTTTGGTGGATTATTTAGAGAGTTGTTCTTTAATATGAGTGAAGAGATGATCGATGAGGTCAGAGAGTTTCTTGAATTCTTCACGATTACTTCTGTATGTTTCACCATTTGCCCAAAGAGAGATTTTTCCATCAAATGTTTCATGTTTTCATCGAGTGAGTGTTATCTCAAGGCGTGCTTCTGCAGTTTCTGGATACTTACGAAGATAAGCATCTAGCTTTTCTGTAAGGTTTTTATCTATTTCATGAGCAATATATTCCTTTTCAACTTCAAATTCTTTTGCATGAATGATTTTTTCGATATTCATAATGAAGAATGGTTAATGATGGGTAAATTGTCCGCCTGATAGGCCTTTCTATCGGTTTTGTAATTTCCGGAAGGAATCGGGGGCATAAATCAGTATAGAAAAAAGCGAAGAAAAATACAATTCTTTTTTATAAATTGTTTCTTCTTCCCCATTCTTTTTCCAAATCTGAATTGACATTTTACCAAAGTTTCTGAAAATAGAGAGAACGGATGTATATTTCTTTTTCTATAAAAAAGATGACACCAATAATAACCATGATTTCACTTATATTCCTATATGGAATGATCTGGAGTTTAATTGTTTTCTTTATTTTTTCTCGATTGAGAACACTTGAGAAAAGTCAGCATGAAAAATTGAATACCACTGAATGAGTTATAATCCGTCCTATTTACCGTCGATTGTGGTGGAGTATAGTTTTTGTATCAATATTACAATTAGTATGCTCTATTTTTTTTATTGTTATTATTTTTCTTCCTTAAGTAAATATGACAAATCATGCACCTATTATTCTCACAAGACATCCCATCCTATTGTTGCTTGTTATTATGCGATTTGTTCTCTTTATATTTGTATCAATCCTTTTTGGGATAATTGCGTATCAATATAAAAATGCTATCTCCCCAAGCTTGATTCATTATATTATTTTGCCAACCACGTTTGTTATTTTTAATTATGCCTTTCTTCAAGTCATCTTGAATCTTATACGGTTTTATAATCGAATAGTAATCATTGAGCCAACGAAAATTACAATTCTTCATTGTTCCCTCTTTCTTATGGATGATATGGAAGTTATGGATATGTCGAGTGTATTAAAAATAGATGTTGAACAGCATGGCTTCATTTCCAATCTCCTGTGATATGGGCATCTTATCTTTGAACAACGAAATCAGATACGAAAAATTCACTATCTCCCTAAGCCATATAATATTATCGGCACACTCCGACAACATCTTCGATTCCATAATGATGTAAATACATAAATATAATATTATAGATTTTCTATATTTTTTTTTCATGAATAAATAAATAATATGATAAATGCTTAAAATTCAGAATATTAATTATTACAAAATTTAAAAAATACTTAAATACAATTAATATCTTAAAATAAATAATCTTTCGGTTTTTTACTAGATTTAATTTAAATGAACTCATTAAAAAACTAATCAGGATGAAAATAAATCTTTTTGGGCAAGAAATTGAAAGTAAATATTTAATTATTGCAGCTGGTGTTCTTTTGATTTTAGGATTAGGAATGATAAATCATTCCAACCAAACAAAACACATGAAGAATTATAAAAACAGCAAGCCAGACAATGAAAGTAAATACAAATCCAAATTTACCAAGTAACTGGGAAGAGTATCAAAAAAATTGGATTATTATTTTAGAGCATTACGATGATGCAAATGAATTGATTCAAGCGGAAAATGTTTAAAGACCCACCGGACGTCGTTTGGATAATTTTGCATTATTTGTCGCAAGGTTTCATGAT
>CAKZJF010000053.1 GCA_936941205.1 uncultured Candidatus Altimarinota bacterium
GAGTAAGTGATCAAACTGCAATCTGATATCAATCTCTTTATTCCAATACTACTGGATATAATAATACTGCAAATGGAGCACAGACAATGTATTTCAATACTACAGGTCATGATAATGTAGCGTATGGATTTAATACACTCTATTCTAATACTACTGGTGATTGGAATACAGCTATTGGTGCAAATGCACTTTTTTCTAATAGTACATGAAGTGAGAATACAGCAAATGGAGAATTTGCAATGTACTATAATACTATTTGAAAATGGAATGTCGCTGCCTGAAATGATGCACTTAGAAACAATACTACCGGTGATTCAAATACTGCCAATGGTTTACGATCTTTATTTTCTAATACAACTGGTTCCAATCATACTGCCCTCTGATTTCAATCCGCATATAATATTGTTTCAATTGGCTGAACTACCCCAAATACCACCATCGGATATCAAGCTCTCTATGGAGGTTCATGAACTCCATCTGCAAACACAGCTTATGATAATGTAGCAATCTGATATCAAGCTCTCTATGGAACTATATGAACTCCATCGACTGGAGTTGGTAATGTGGCAGTAGGAAATGGTGCTCTCCAAAAAAATACTACTGGATGGTTTAATATCGCGAATGGAAATGGTGCTCTTCAATCTAATACCACGGGAGGTTGGAATACTGCGAATGGATACCATGCCCTCCTTTATAACACTACTGGAAACTATAATACTGCAAATTGAGTAGCCACTCTTCCTTACAACACCACTGGAAACTATAATACTGCAAATTGAGCAAATGCGCTCTCCTTCAACACTACTGGCTCCAATCACTCTGCTTTTGGTTATGAGTCTGCCTACCAAATAGTTGCTACTGGTGGAACTCAGCCCAATACCGCGATAGGATATCAAGCTCTTTTTGGTGGAAGTGCAACCCCTTCCTTAAACACTACATATGATAATGTAGCAATCTGATATAAAGCACTTTATGGAACTACATGAACTCCATCGACTGGATATCAAAATGTTGCTGTAGGGAATGGAGCATTATCTATGAATACATCATGAAATCAGAACACTGCAATTTGAACAAATACACTTGATTCAAATACTATAGGACAAATGAATGTAGCAGTATGAAATAGTCCACTTTCTAGTAATATCTCAGGGAATTCTAACCATGCTATTGGAAATCTTGCTCTTTATAATAATATCTCAGGGAATTCTAACCATGCTATTGGAAACTCTGCTCTTTATAATAATATTTCAGGAGATTCTAATATTTCTCTTGGAGTCTCTTCTCTTGGTAGTAATGTTACTGGTTCTAATCATATTGCTATTTGACATCAAGTTGCAAATCGAATAGTTGCTACTGGTTGAACTGCTCCAAATATAGCTATTTGATACCAGGCTCTTTATGGTGGAAGTGCAACTCCTTCTCTAAATACTGCCTATGATAACGTTGTTCTCTGATATCAGGCTCTCTATGGTATTTCTGGTATTCCATCTACTGGATATAAAAACGTAGCAATAGGAAATAGTGCACTTACTTCTAATACCACCTGATCAGGACATACAGCAATATGATTTGAGGCAGGGAAGAATGTAGTTGCTACTGGTTGAGCTCAACCAAATACGATTATCTGATATCAGGCACTCTTTGGTGGAAGTGTAACCCCTTCTCAAAATACAGCTCGTGATAATGTGGCGATCGGTTATCAAGCCCTCTATGGTTCAGGATGAACTCCATCTACAGGCTATGAAAATGTAGCAGTTGGAAACTTAGCACTTACTCGTAATACCTCATGATTTGGAAATATTGCTCTTGGAGCTGCTGCTCTCTATTCAAATAAAGCCGGAGCATACAATATGGCTATTGGGTGAGCTGCTATGATTAATAATAGTAATGGTTCATATAATGTAGCAAATGGGTATGCTGCACTAGCAAATAATACAACAGGAACTGGAAATGTCGGAGTAGGATTTTACTCATTATTTTCTAACCTAAGCTGATCTTGAAATACTGCTCTCGGATACTATGCTGGATATGGAAATACTGTTTGAGTTTCAAATACCTATATTGGTCAATATGCTTGATATACTGCTACTGGAGTTTCATCTGTGGTTGCCATTGGTTCATGAGCTCTCTTTAATAACGTAGCCTCTAATGGTGTAGCTGTTTGAGTTGATGCCCTCTTTTCAAATACTACTTGATATCAGAATACTGCTATTGGTGAACAATCGCTTTATGCGAATACAACCGGACGAAGAAATAATGCTATTTGATATCAAGCATTATTTACAAATACAACAGGAAATAATAATATTGCTATTGGTGAACAATCTCTTTATTCCAATATTAACTGAATTGATAATCTTGCCATTTGATATCAAGCATTATACTTAAATTCTACAGGATGATCGAATAATACCGCTATTGGTGATAGTTCTCTGTATTCCAACATAAATGGTACCTATAATACTGCTATTGGGAAGAATTCTCTGTATTCTAATACAACGGGAGACTATAACTTTGCTCTCTGATTTGATTCACTTTCTTCAAATGATATTTGAAGTTATAATACCGCTATAGGTACTTGGGCACTTGGTGCAAATACAAGTTGATTGAATAATACTGCGATAGGATGATCAGCTCTTGCCTTAAATACTATAGGAGATGATAATCTTGCTATTGGTGAATCAAGTATGATTGGTACTTCTCTTTGAAATGGAAATACTTCTCTTTGAAATTGGGCATGATCTCCAGTAAATGGGAATTCTTGAAATACAACAGGAGATGCAAACACCTTCCTTGGTTACTATGCAACTTCATATACCTGAAACTACGATAACTCCACCGCTCTCTGAGCCAATGCACTTGTTCGAGCTTCCAATACTATAGTGCTTGGTTCTGTAAGCTGAGTAAACTGAGCATCGTCTGATATACAGGTTGTTATTGGAACATGAGCATCATTAAGTGGAGTCTACAAACTCGATGTACAAAGATGATATATCAACTCTTCATCTGGACTCTGTATCAATTGAGATTGTAAATCAGCATGGAACCAAGTTGGAGGAGGTTCTCTTCCAAATGCTGTATCAACTGGAAATACTCTCCGTTGGACAGGAACTGGTTGGACTGATTCCAACGCTGGAGATATATTGGTGAATAGGATTACCATAGGAAGATGAAGTTGAAATATCGTAACGAATACAGCGATTGGGAGTTGAGCACTGTTTTCTACGACCACTGGAAATGAAAACTCAGCGATGTGAGTAAATTCATTAATGTCTAATACTATTGGTTTTCAAAACTCAGCGATGGGATATGCATCATTATCATCCAATATTGATGGAAGCTATAATACGGCACATTGATATAATTCTCTTTCTCAAAATACTTCATGATGAGCAAATACAGCTATATGAGATAGTGTTTTATGAGTAAATATTAATGGTGGATGGAATACTTGAATCTGAGGAAGATCATTATATTCAAATACGAGTTGAACTAATAATACAGCCTTATGAGTCGAAGCTCTTCGTAGTAATTTAACTGCGAATGATAATGTGGCCGCATGATTTCAATCTCTTTATTCGAATACAACGGGGAATTCAAATTCAGCATATGGCTTTCAATCTCTTTATTCGAATATTACATGAAATAATAATACAGTTATTGGATACTCTGCATGAATGACTTCCACTGGTGTAGATGATATTGTTGCTATTTGAAGTTATGCACTTCAAAATAATATTGAAAGCTTTAATTTGGCGGTATGATCTCGTTCTCTTCAGTATAATACCACTGGAGAATCTAATTTAGCAGTTTGACAACAGTCACTCATGTCTAATACAGGATGAAGTTGGAATACGGCTGTCTGACAATGGTCAATGGAAGATAATACAACCGGTTTTTCCAATACCGCTTTTGGTATTAATTCTCTTGGATCTAATACAACCGGTTTTTCCAATACAGCAAATGGATGATGAGCTCTATTTAATAATTTAGTTGGATTTGAAAATGTTGCCATCTGATTAGACTCTCTATTTTATAATCAATCTTGAATTCAAAATGTAGCAAATGGAATTCAATCCCTGTATTCAAATATTGATGGTGATAATAACACTGCAATTGGTTATCAATCATTGTATCTCTCTACATGAGCAAATAACCTAACCACTATTGGTTATCAATCCCTCTATTCTAATACTACTGGAGAGAATAATACTGCTGTTTGATTTCAGTCACTATGAAATAATACCGCTTGAAGTGAAAATACAGCCTTAGGAAATAATACGCTTTACTCCAATATTACCGGTGAAAATAATACCGCAATTGGTGCATCAGCACTCTATAGCAATATAGATGGCACTA
>CAKZJF010000054.1 GCA_936941205.1 uncultured Candidatus Altimarinota bacterium
CTTAGGAGGGTGAGTATAATTCGACTTGCAAAACATATCACCGAAACACTTCGTAAAAATGAATTTGCACCAAATGAACTCGCATCCGCCTATGAATTTGTTCTCAAAAATATGATGAGTGTACTTTCAGAAAAAGAACTCCAGAGTCTTCTTCAAAAACTCAAAAAATGCATCTGAGAAGGTGGGAAAGTAGAATTTATACAGAAAAGTAAATAAAGAGTTGTATGATATTACGATACCTCAGATATACTATTCTCGTTATTGGAATAGCGCTCATAATTCATTTTGTTACATTATTCATGAGTGTATTATTTACTCGTTCTAATGCTGAACGAGTTATTGTACACCCATATAGTACAGATGGTTGTACGCTTTATGTAGATGGTGACTATACTGACTGTTGTGAAGCTCATGATAGGGCCTATTGGCAGTGAGGTCCCATGTACAAGAAGCTTCTCGCTGATGCAAATCTCTATGCCTGTATTGCTGAGAAGTGACACAATTTCCGAGAGAATTGGATGTTCGCAGGAGTCCTCTTTGGATGAAATCCTGGCATGCCTACATCATTCCGTTGGGGATTCGGTTTTCCATATCCGTACTATGATGTTCGAAAATAATAATTAATTTTTATACTTTTATTTCCTATCGTCATTAAAATATCCATGCTCGAATATATCCTCCAACTCGATAAATTTCTCATATTGAAATTTGGTGAACTGCATAATTCATACATTGATGTAATTATGATAATTCTCACCAAATTATGAGATTATTGATTTTTGTGGATTTGTCTCACTATTTTTCTCATTTTTCTGAGAAGATATCGTCATGTAGGATTTATTCTCATGGCATGACTTGTGATAGATATCATCCTCTGAGAGTGAATCCTCAAACACATATTCTATCGGGATCGTCCTTTTCAGGAATTATCCGATATTGTACTTCTTATCCCTGAGCCGATTACTTCTTCATTTCCATCTGGTCACTCGAGTGCCTCTTTGTGTTTTGCTATTATTTATACGTATTATTTCTGGAAAAAATCTACTTTTTTAGTTATCTATATCTGGATATTTGCAATTGGTGTCACAATCTCACGTCTATATTTGCAAGTTCATTATCCAAGTGATATAGTAGGTGGTATATTCGTTGGTATAATAAGTGCCATCATTGTTATTCTGATATCTAATTATAGATCCAGATTATTTTTATAGAAATAATTATTTTTTGCTTTTTATGCTTCTTTCTCTTCTGTTTCATTCTTTCTCTCGAATTCTCTCTCTTAGATATCGAATTACAATCAAAAATCATGAAGTTTTTGATACTAAGAGTTCAGTAATCGTATTTCCAAACCATCCTGCCCTTGTTGATCCGATGGTTCTCATATCTCATATAGGAAAGAAGAAGATTCTTTCACCCGTT
>CAKZJF010000055.1 GCA_936941205.1 uncultured Candidatus Altimarinota bacterium
AGACACGAGAAATCTGGCTTGAATCTGGGGGGACCACCCTCCAAGGCTAAAGAGTATATGAGATCGATAGTGAACAAGTACCGTGAGGGAAAGGTGAAAAGAACCCCGGGAGGGGAGTGAAATAGACCCTGAAACTTTATACTTACAATGAGTGGGAGCCTTCGGGTGACCACGTACTTTTTGGAGAAGGGATCAACGACTTAGTGTGCGTGGCAAGGTTAAGGAAGTGAAATCCGGAGCCGAAGTGAAAGCGAGCCTGAATAGGGCGTTTAGTCACGTATACTAGACCCGAAACTGGGTGAGCTTCCCATGAGCAGGCTGAAGTAGGGGTAAAACCTTATGGAGGGCCGAACCATTTGGAGCTGCAAGTCCATTGGATGACTTGTGGGAAGGAGTGAAAAGCTAATCGAACTCAGAGATAGCTGGTTCTCCTCGAAATAGCTTTAGGGCTAGCCTTGGTTAATTATTATGTGGGGGTAGGGCTCTGATAGGACTAGCGGGCTTCACAGCTTAGTAAATCCTGATAAACTTCGAATACCATATAATTTATTCCAGGAGTCGGACGGTGAGAGATAAGTCCCATCGTCAAGAGGAAAACAGTCCAGACTACTATCTAAGGTCCCAAATTAATAACTAAGTGGAGAAGGATGTGAGGTTGCTGAGACAACCAGGATGTTGGCTTAGAAGCAGCCACTCATTAAAAGAGTGCGTAATAGCTCACTGGTCAAGCGACCTTGCGCCGAAGATTCAACGGGGCTAAGTTATTAACCGAAGATGTAGATTCACACGTATGTGTGTCTGGTAGCGGAGCGTTCTGTATGCCGTGAAGGTGAGGGGTGACCCTAGCTGGAGGTATCAGAAGTGAAAATGTTGATATAAGTAACGTAAATGAAATGAAAACTTTCATCGCCGAATACCCAAGGTTTCCTACGCAACGGCAATCGACGTAGGGTTAGTCGGTCCTAAGGTGTAGCTGAAAGGCAAAGCTGATGGATATCAGGTTAATATTCCTGAACTACAATAATTCGTTATACGAAGGGGGGACGCATCGAGATATAGATCACACCTGATGGATGGTGTTACGAAAGCAAGTCTTAGATTATAGGTAAATCCGTAATCTTCTAAGGGCGAGCCTAGTTAATTTAGTAATTTACTTTCGGGTAAATCTACTAAAGGGATCTACTATATTTGGGTGCCGAGAAAAGCCTCTAAGGAGAATATATTGTAACCGTACCGCAAACTAACACTAGTGGGTTAGTGGAGAACACTAAGGCGTTCGAGAAAAGCATGCTTAAGGAACTCGGCAAAACAGCGGTCGTAACTTCGGGATAAGACCTGCCAATACTTTAATTTAGAGTATTGGCCGCAGCTAACGAGCTCAGGCGACTGTTTACCAAAAACACAGCTCTCTGCAAACTCGTAAGAGGATGTATAGGGGGTGATGCCTGCCCAGTGCCAGAAGATTACGGGGATGTGTGCAAGCACTGAACTTAAGTCCTGGTGAACGGCGGCCGTAACTATAACGGTCCTAAGGTAGCGAAATTCCTTGTCGGGTAAGTTCCGACCCGCACGAATGGCATAACGGTCTGAGCACTGTCTCAAGCATGGACTCGGTGAAATTGCAATATCGGTAAAAATGCCGATTACTCGCAGCAAGACGGAAAGACCCTATGAAGCTTTACTCTAGCTTGGCACTGGGTTGTACATATATTTGTGCAGGATAGGTGGGAGACTATGATGATAGGACGCTAGTTCTATCGGAGTCAACGTTGAGATACCACCCTTGTATATGTATAACTCTAACCCCAATTGGGGGACAGTGCTTGGTGGGGAGTTTAACTGGGGCGGTTGCCTCCTAAAATGTAACGGAGGCGCACAAAGGTAGGCTAGTCCCGGATGGAAATCGGGATGGTCGTGTATTCGCACAAGCCTGCTTGACTGAGAGACCTACAAGTCGATCAGAGACGAAAGTCGGTGAAAGTGATCCGGCACCAACACGTGGGAGTGGTGTCGCTCAACGGATAAAAGTTACTCTAGGGATAACAGGCTGATTGCGTCCAAGAGTTCACATCGACGACGCAGTTTGGCACCTCGATGTCGGCTCGTCGCATCCTGGGGGTGGAGAAGCTCCCAAGGGTATGGCTGTTCGCCATTTAAAGCGGTACGCGAGCTGGGTTCAAAACGTCGTGAGACAGTTTGGCCCCTATCTGCTGTGAGCGTCTAGAGATTTGACGGGATCTGTTCCTAGTACGAGAGGACCGGAATGGACGAACCCCTGGTGGATCGGCTGTCAACCAATGGCACCGCCGAGTAGCTAAGTTCGGAATGGATAACCACTGAAAGCATCTAAGTGGGAAGCCAACCTGAAGATAAGATCTCTCCAGTCGCAAGACTGATAAGTGCCCTCGGAGACTACGAGGTTGATAGGTTGCAGGTGTAAGTGTAGAAATACATTCAGCCGAGCAATACTAATAGCACGAATGATATTTATACATGCTTTTTCTTCTTGTTCCATATGAATATCACACATTTATCGTGTTAGATTGTTAGTTTTCTTGGTTATTTTGATTTCGTTTTTTACACGCACTTTTCGGCTCATGGTGTGTTTTGCTTTGAATAATAAAAATCATATCTTTTTAGTGTCTTGGTGTCTATGGCGCAGAGGGTACACCTGTTCCCATTCCGAACACAGAAGTTAAGCTCTGTCGCGTTGATGGTACTTCGTCTCAAGACGTGGAAGAGTAAATAGATGCCAAGACAGTGAAAAGATAGTTATGATAATTTTAGTTGATTGAGAGAGTCTCGCTTGTGCGAGATTTTGTTGTATCATGGGCTTTTTGCCCGGGTAGCTCAGTTGGATAGAGCAGGAGCCTTCTAAGCTCAAGGTCGCAGGTTCGATCCCTGTCTCGGGCACCATATCTTTCTTTCTGGGTCATTAGCTCAGTTGGTTAGAGCGCTTGCTCGACATGCAAGAGGTCACTCGTTCGAATCGAGTATGACCCACCAGTATCGTTTCTTTATGGGTGATTAGCTCAGTTGGCGAGAGCATCTGCCTTACAAGCAGGGGGTCATAGGTTCGAATCCTATATCACCCACCATTTTCAAGAATACTCTTATGAGGTACAAACTTCATAAGAGTTTTTTTGTTTTTTCTTTATGAATCTTTCTAAGTACGATTCTGCACTCTGGTACGAGATATTTGTACTTTGAGAGTATTCTTATCTAGATCCTTATCTTAAGGATGCTCGAGTTATTTTTGATATTGGAACATATAAATGATTCTTCACTCTCTACTCCCTTATGCATCGGAGTGATTGATGCTTACCTTGTGATTTTCAAGAGTGTATTCATTATTTAAAAAACTCTCCTGTAGATTCTTTTTCTTCTCTTGAATTCCATCTTTTTGATCCTAATCTATCTATCAATGCTGCTATTTTAATTGATTTATTCATTTCTTCTGATATTAAGTTTTACCTGAATGATTCTCTTGTTGGGAGTGAAGATTCCTCACAGGAATTTTTTTATAATGAAGCCCGTCCCATGCAGTCTTCTGTTTTTTGAAATTCATTTCTTCAAAAAAATTCAAGCTCTTCCTGATCTTTTCCTATTATTTCTTTGTGACACTATATCCTTCGTATGTCTACTTGTATTGATATTTGTAAAATGGATATTGAATGATCTGAATGGGATATCCTTTTCTCTTTTTCGTCACTTGAATTTTCTAGAATATCAGTTCTTTTTTTAGAATACCATATTCTCTTTGATGAATGGTTGAGTTATCCTGATAAACTTCAAAAACATTTAACTCAATTTTATAATTCAGTTACTATTATACCATCTCCATATACCACAAAGCTTTGATATATACTTGCGACTAATGAGTAGGAATATTGCAGATTGATTTTCAAACTTTTTTCATATACTTATTTCATTGTTTTTTAATTTTTATATTTGTGCGTATCCTTAAGTATGCTTTAAAGAATATCTTTCGAAGCTGATTCCTTTCATTTTCATCGATATTGGTCGTTGCTCTTATGACTTTTTTTGTAAATATTTTGTGGTTTCTTGAATATTCTATGAATGCTATTATAGCGAATATTAATACACGTATTAGTATCTCTGTAAATTTAAAGGCATGATATACCCAGGAACATGCTACTATTTCTCGTTTTATAGCGGATATTAAAAGTGCAGTTCCTAATGTTTGAGTGGTTTATATATCTTCTCAGGATGCTCTTGAGATTGTAAAACTTCGTGACCCTGATTTAGCGTGAATTATTCAAGATGAATCAGATAATCCATTACCGAGCTCTTTGCGCCTTGAGAATATTGGGTTACCATATTATTGATCGCTCGATAGCATTATTCGTCTATATAAGGATTATATTGAGTATGATGAGTCTAAAATGCAAGCTCAACTTGTTGATTATACTTCTCAATACACAAAAATTTCTTCCTTAGTTGCTTTTATTCAAACCGTTCAATTTTGAGTCTATTGAATTGTTTGATTGTTTCTTTTTACAGTATTTATGATTATTTATAATACGATTTGAAATTTTATCTTCTTTTATCGTGACGAGATTAAAATTATTGAACTTGTTTGAGGCTCATCTTCTTTTATATATGGACCATTCTCACTTCAGTGAGGTATTTATACGCTTATTGGTACAACTATTGGTATTTTCTTGTGTTATACACTCTTTTCATATGGGAATTTCAGTAGCTTAATCAGTTTTCCAGAATTACCTCTCTTTTTCCATTCTTTTCTTGTATCTATGAGACAAACTTTTTTCATTGAAATTTTTTGATTTTTCATTTTAGGTATGTTAAGTGGATTACTTGTATCAAAGCGTTATATGGTTACTGCTCATGTATTGAATGATAAATAGTATTCCATACATGAATTGAATAAAAACTAAAAAAAATTTGCATATTTAATAAAAACATATATACTTCCCCCCGCGTTCACCTTAAATGGTGCTGTAGCTCAGTTGGTTAGAGCGCTGCCCTGTCACGGCAGAGGTCGCGAGTTCGAGTCTCGTCAGCACCGCCATGAACGTTCCTACATTTATGTGGGGCCTTAGCTCAGTTGGCTAGAGCGCCTGTTTTGCACGCAGGAGGTCAAGGGTTCGACTCCCTTAGGCTCCACCATTTTTATATGAGGTTTGTACAGTTCGTGATGAAAATCACTGATTGTACGGACCTCATACGTTGTACTTTTTTTTTCATAAATTATGTGACTTCGTAATAAACGTCCTCATTCAAAGGTATATTCTGTAAGACAGAAAGGTGTATATTCTTGAAGAAAGATTGAAAATGCTATTAAGCATTACAAGAAACTTCTTGAACGTATTACTTTTGAAGGCGAGACACTATGGCTCAAGGATGCCCTCGAGAAAGTTCTTGCGAAACTAAAAAAATACGCTATTAATCTTAACAAGATATAATATATGCCTAGACTTACAACTTACGCACACAAGAAGCTCAAACGAGCTATTGACCGTATAAACAAGAAGATGAAAAAAACAAAGAAATAATTTTTTTGATTTTTTGATTTTTTCGATACAATTTTACTCGCTTTTTACTTTTTACTTTTTTCTATTATGGCAACATTTGACCGTTCAAAGCCACATGTGAACATTGGTACCATTGGTCACGTTGATCATGGTAAGACTACTACTACTGCCGCTATTTCTCTTGTACTTGCTAAAAAATTTGGAGGTGATGTATTTGCCTTTGATCAAATTGATGCTGCTCCAGAAGAAAAGGCACGTGGTATTACAATTAATACTGCTCATATTGAGTATTCTACAGGTGCTCGTCACTATGCTCATGTTGACTGTCCTGGACATGCTGATTATGTTAAGAACATGATTACTGGTGCTGCTCAGATGGATGCTGCGATCCTTATCGTTGCTGCAACTGACGGACCAATGGCTCAAACTCGTGAACATATTCTCCTTGCTCGTCAGGTAGGTGTTCCTTATATCGTTGTATTCATGAACAAGTGTGACATGGTTGACGATACTGAAATGCTTGATCTTGTTGAAATGGAAATTCGAGAACTTCTTTCTAAGTATGATTTTCCTGGAGATGATACTCCTGTAATCCGTGGTTCTGGACTTGTTGCTCTTGAGAATCCTACTGATTATGATAAGGCTTGGGGTGCAAAGACAATTCTTGAACTTTTTGATGCGGTTGAAGCATATGTTCCAGTTCCTGAACGTGCTCTTGATAAGCCATTTATTATGCCAGTTGAGGATGTATTCTCTATTAAGGGTCGAGGTACTGTAGTTACTGGTAAGATTGAACAAGGTATTGTTAAGGTTGGTGATGAAATTGAAATCGTTGGAGTTCGTGATACTGTTAAGACAACTGTTACAGGTGTTGAAATGTTCCACAAATCTCTTGATCAAGGTCAAGCTGGTGATAATGCTGGTCTTCTTCTTCGTGGTATTGAACGTACTGATGTTGAACGTGGACAAGTTCTTGCTAAGCCTGCTTCTATTAAGCCTCATACAAAATTTGAAGCTGAGGTATACGTACTTACAAAGGAAGAAGGTGGACGTCATACTCCATTCTTCCAAGGGTACAAACCTCAATTCTATTTCCGAACTACTGATGTAACTGGTGCTATTGAACTTCCTGCTGGAGTTGAAATGGTTATGCCTGGTGATAATATTCAAATGACTATTACCCTCGGTGCTCCAATTGCTATGGATCAAGGTCTTCGCTTCGCTATTCGTGAGGGTGGTCGAACTGTTGGTTCTGGTGTTGTTGCAAAAGTTATTGAGTAATTTCCTATTGTCTCATAAAGTCCTGAGGAATTATTCCTCAGGATCTATGAGATTATACCTTCTCAATTTATGTCATTGCAGAATTTCTTAATTCTGGTAAGACCTTACATACTAACATAGTTTATTTTATGGTTACTAAAAAAGTAGCAGAAAAAGTTACTACAAGTAAAATTCGTATTACTGTAAAAGCTTTTGAGCATCGTCTTGTAGATGAGGCTGTTGGGAAAATCATTGCTACCGCAAAAGATAGTGGTGCTATTGTTGTTGGACCCATTCCACTTCCAACAAAGATAGAAAAAGTTACAGTAAATCGTTCAACGTTCGTTAATAAAGATGCTCGTGAACAGTTTGAAATTCGTCGCCATAAAAGACTTATAGATGTTATAGAGCCAACTCCAAAGACACTTGAACTTCTTCAGTCAATTAATATTCCTTCTGGAGTAGGCGTTGAGATCAAGGTATTATAGTTTATATTTCATTCCTTACATTTTTAGAATATGGCTCGAGTTTGTCAACTAACAGGGAAGAAAACATCTGTATGAAACAGTGTTTCTCATTCCGTTCGACGCACGAAGCGTCATTTTTATCCAAATCTTTTTTGGAGAAACATAACTGATCCTCAGACTGGGATGGTTATTCGTATGAGATTATCTGCAAAAGCTATTAAGACCCTTAAAAAGAAAGGTATCCTCTAATAGAGCGAGTCTTTAGGATATCTTATCTTTTTTAAGATATCCTAAATTTCTTTTCCGCCCGGATGGTGGAATCGGTAGACACGCAGGACTTAAAATCCTGTTCCTTCTTGGAGTACGGGTTCGATTCCCGTTCCGGGCACCATAAATACTATTAAATTCATTATTTCTCCTTTTTTATTCTTATGTTGAAAATTCGTCTCTCTCGTGTTGGTCGAAAACATGTAGCAAAATACCGAGTAGTACTCACTGATCATAAACAAAGCGCTAAACATGGTTTTATCAAAGTTCTTGGATCATATGATCCACATACAAAAACTCTTGATATGGATATGGTTACTGCTGATCATTATGTGAAAAATGGTGCACAGTATTCTGAAACTCTTGCAAAAATTCTTGCTCGTAAATAATGTACTCCCGCATATTCTTTTGCGGGATTTCTTTCATTTCATTTATTCAGTAAATCTTTTCCCATGGAAGCAAAGTTGTTTCTTGAGACTATTATTTTCTCTTTGGTTTTAAATAAAGAGGCCGTTATTATTGAACAGAAAGAAGACGAGCTTTGAACTCTTTTGACTTTGAAGCTTGATCCTACTGATATGGGCACAATTATTGGTCGAGGTGGTAAAACTATTGATGCAATTCGTACTGTTTTACGGGTATTTGGTTCAAAAATGAACCTTAGAGTAAATTTAAAACTCATTGAAGATAAGCCAATTCTATAATTGGCTTTTTATTATTTTTATGTAAAATAATTTTACTTCCCGTATTTCTTTTGTATAATACGATGGTGTTCTTTTCAAGTAATTATGGATATATTTCAGGTTTATCAAATTGAAGATTTCGCACTGTATCTGGTTGCTTTTGTTGTTATTTTTTCTTGATTTCTTTCCATTGTCTATGTTATTTGGTGAGGTTTTCAACTGGTTTTATCTGGATGAAATGAGGAGAAAGTAAAGAAAGCAATTAATAGTATGCGTTTTTCTATTTTTTGAGTACTTGTTCTTATTGGTATTGTGTATATTTTTCCACTTATATGAGATCTTGTTTGACTTCCTATTAGTGAATATATTACTCCGGAACGTGTTTTTTCAACTACCAATAATTTGGTTGATTATCTTATGCAACCAACGAATCATCTTTCTCCTGAGTTTTCTTTGGATGATGATATTTTCATTGAACCTATGCCTGATGATTTTATTGATTTATAATTTGAAGTCTTTACATTCATACTTTTTTTTATAAACTTACCTTCATCATTTTCTAATTTATTATTTATGGATTTTTCTCTTATCCCAACTGCGTTTGCTGCAACTTCTCCAATTTTTGATCCTTCAGCAACCTATGAGCCAGGTGATCTAATAACTTTTGGTATTTCTTTGGTAGTTTTGATTGCGGGTTTATTTGCAGTTATGTTTATTATTTGGGGTGGTGTTATGCTTATTCTATCTGGTTGAAAGGATGAAAAAGTGAAACCAGCAATCAATAGTATTCGATATGCTGTTCTTTGAGTTATAGTTATTATTATTTCCATATTTGTTGCACCAAGAGCTTGAGATTTGCTTGGTCTAAATGTTTCTTGATATTTGTCACCGTCTACAATATTTTCAACTATCAAAGTTTTAGCAAATCGTATTTTTGGTTCACAGAATAATCCTACTATAGAAACAACTTCTGACTTACAATTGGGAGATGATTTTTCGAATCTTGATTATTAAAATTCTATTTATTTTTCTTAAAAAACCATTCAATTTGAATGGTTTTTTTCTTTTTATAATAGCCATAAATCGACTATTTTTCACTTTGCAAATTCCCTTTTTTTTCATATAATTTTTCAGAAATTTTTATGTCATTTCTTCACTCATTCTTTTATGTCAGAAAATGAAATTATCCCCGATGGTTTAAATACTCAGGATGAAATTGTGTCCTCAAATCGTATGGTTTATGACGGTGATAAAGACCGTTCCATTGTTGATGAAATGGAAACGTGTTATCTTGATTATGCAATGAGTGTTATTGTTTCTCGCGCACTTCCTGATGTTCGCGATGGATTAAAACCGGTTCATCGTCGAATTCTATATGCGATGTATGATTGAGGTGTACGAGCAAGTGGAAAGTATCGAAAATCAGCCCGTGTTGTTTGAGATGTTCTCGGTAAATACCATCCCCATGGCGATACTGCAGTATATGATTCTATGGTTCGTATGGCTCAGGATTTTTCTCTTCGGTATACATTAATTGATGGACAGGGAAATTTTTGATCCATGGATGGTGATGGTGCTGCTGCTATGCGTTATACTGAAGTTAAGATGGATAAGCTTGGTGAGTTAATGTTGGCTGATATTGATAAAAATACAGTAGACTTTAAAGATAACTATGATGCATCAACTCAAGAACCTATGGTTCTTCCAACTCGTATTCCAAATCTTTTATTGAATGGCGTAATGGGAATTGCGGTTTGAATGGCTACCAATATTCCGCCTCATAATTTAAAAGAAGTTATTGATGCGCTTATTTTTATGTTAAACCATGAAAATCCATCTGAAATTTCTATTGAAAATCTTCTCGATTTTATTCATTGACCGGATTTTCCTACATGATGAATTATTTATAATAGGAAAGATATTCTTGAGGCTTATGCAACAGGAAGGGGTTCTATTATTCTGCGTGGTAGGGCTGATATTGATGAGTTGAAGTCAGGAAAGCAAGCAATCATTATTTCTGAAATTCCATATCAACTCAATAAATCTGATTTTGTTATTAAAATTGCAGAATTGGTAAGTGAAAAAATTATCGTTGGTATCTCAGATATTAGAGATGAGTCAAATAAGGATTCTGTACGAATTGTTATTGAAATGAAACGTGATGCTTTTCCAAAGAAAATTCTCAATCAACTCTATAAGCTTACTCCACTTCAAACAAGCTTTTCTTTTAATATGATTGCTTTGACTGATAGGGGATTACAGCCAAAATTGTTTAATCTTCGAGAAATTCTTGAAGAATTTATTGGACACAGAAAAGAAGTAGTAACTCGACGTACCCAGTATGATCTTGCTATTGCAGAAGCTCGAGCACATATTCTCGAAGGTTTGAAAATTGCCCTTGATAATATAGATGCTGTTATTCGTACTATTAAAGAATCGAAAACAAAAGAAGAAGCTCATCTTGCTTTAATGAATAATTTTCAGCTTTCAGAAAAACAAGCTACAGCTATTTTAGAGATGCAACTTCAGCGTCTTGCCGGTCTTGAACGAAAGAAGATTGAAGATGAACTCGCAGAGAAAATTATTCTTATTGCTGATTTGCGAGATATTCTTGCAAATCCAATTCGTGTTCGAGATATTATTATTACTGAATTGAAAGATATTCATGAAAAGTTTTGAGATGATCGACGAACTGAGGTTCATATTGGGGCATTAGGTGAATGGAATCCTACAGATACTATTCCAAATGAAGATGTAGTTGTGACACTTTCAAAGAATTGATACATTAAACGTGTAAAATCTTCAAGTTTTCGTGTTCAACGACGTGGCTGAAAAGGAATTACAACGGCTGTAAAGGATGAGGATGAGATTGCAACCATTCTTTCTACCCAGAATCATAATACTCTCCTCTTCTTTACAAATACTGGTAGAGTATTCCGTCTCGCAGCATATGAGATACCAGAGATGCAAAGAACAGCAAAAGGTCAACCAATGGTTCAATTACTTTCACTTGCAAAAGATGAATATGTAACAGCTGTTTTGGATTTAGCAAAGATTACATGACAACACCTTTTCCTTATTAGTTCTAAGGCTATTGTAAAACGAATTGATATTTCAGATATTTTAAATATTCGTTCATCATGACTTATTGTTATGAAGCCTCGAGAAAATGATGCTCTTGGTTGGGTATATGTAACAAGTGGTACTGATAATATGCTTCTTGTTTCTCGAGGCTGAAAAGTAATTCAATTTTCTGAAACTGATGTTCGTGTTATGGGGCGAGCTGCAGCTGGGGTACGATGAATGCATATTGCTGATTCTGATTCTTTGATTGAAGCTTGTGTTGCAAATGAATGAGCGAAATATATTCTTACAGTAACGGAAAATGGTATGTGAAAGATTAGTTCACTTGATGATTATCGTGAACAAAAGCGTTGAGGAAGTGGAGTAAAAGTGGCAAATACAACTGGAAAAACAGGAAATATTATTTGAGCACAGGCCTTAACAGATGAGCAAAAACATGAAGGTGAAGTGATTCTTATTTCAAAATCAGGACAAACGATTCGTGTTCCTATTTCAGAAGTTAAAATCCAATCAAGAACAACACAAGGTGTGATTCTTGCAAAATTAAAAGATAGCTCAGATGCTTTTACGAGTGCAACAGTAGTTAAGAAAGGGGATGATGAAGATGCTTCAGAAGAGGAAGATTCTACCGCTAAATAATTTATAAATCATTTCCCATGAAGAAGCTGCTTATATGGTTTGGATTTATTTTTTGAATATTTATATTCTTACAAGATTCTGTCTTTGCTCAGATTACGCTTCAAAATATACTTTTAAAGCGGCAATATGAATCACTCCTCAGTAGAATTCCAAAATGATTATCAGAAGAAGATGTTGCCAGGATAAATATGAAGCTTTTAAATCTTGAAGAAGAATATTCTATTTTAGATACGTATACAGGTAGGGGTATAAAAGATTTACAATATAAAACACATTTAGCAAATTCTCGTAAAATTCTCCTTGAACTCAATCGTATTCTTCGAGCTATATCAAATCAATCTTCTTGAAATTCTATAAAATGAGAATCATTAGATACAGTGACTCCGCTATTTTTTGGCTCACCAGTTGAGTCCATACAGCAAAAATCCACTAGCATTTCTTTTTATGCTGATAAATTTGAATGAGGAAATACTTCAAATGGTGAAATTTTTTCACAGTGAAATTTCTCTGCAGCGACTTGTATTTATCCGCTCTGATCCCTTGTACAGATTCATACAACTACAAAATCAGTAGTTGCGAAAGTGAATGATCGTATGAATTGTTCAAAGTTTCCATCAGCTATTGATCTTTCTAAACAATGATTTTCCGTACTTGATGCTTTATCAAAGTGACGGATAGAGGGAAATTCTATCTTATTAACCGATTCACTTCCAAGGGGGTATGTTAAAAAATACCTCAACACAAACACCTTCCAAGATTTATGAGTTTTACTTGATCAGCAGCAACCCAATACATATATAGCTTCTGAAAAGGTAAAGATTTCTTGAAAAATTATAAACAACGCTTCGGAAGGTATTATTTTTTTCCGATCTCCTTCATGAAAAGAGATTCCAATGCCTTTAAATATATGAATAGGTGGTAGTTTTGAGTATGAGTTTTTACCGACTGAAAATGGAGAGTATACGCTTATTCTTTCAAGTGGACGAAGTTTTGAAACATCACTCTTTGAAAAAATATATGTATTCCCAAGAAATATTTTTTCAAGTCTTTTATATAGTATAAATTCAAAAACAAACAAATATACCCTATCGAGTATTCATATTTCTCATGATGAAAACAGTAATATTCATATAAATCTCCCAGAAAAGAATATATTTTATGTAGTTACCATCAAACAAAATAATAAAACTTTGATTCGATCAGGGAGAGGGGGTGTTATTTTTTGAAAAGAGGATTTATTAGGATTTAAAGAAGGAAATTCACATGTAATCATAGATGCCTTTTTAACAAGTACGCCTTTTTCTCATGATATATCATCGTATATAGGGAGAGTTTTTGATTCTGATACTCTATTTTCATATGGGTATCAATCCACGCTTCGCTGATCCGCTGAGATTTATAGACAATGAAATCAATGAGTAATACAATTCACCTCAGGTAGGGATGTGCGTCTTAAGTGTGATTATGATATTATGGATCCAAAATGACAAGTTCATAAATATTCATTTTCTCAATCATATTGCTCCAATGGTGAGTCTATTAATATGTGAAAATTGATAAAAACAACATTTCCTATGGAGTATGATTGAGTGTATTTAGTTGAGGTAAATGACATTGAAGGAAAAGCATATTTAAATATTCCAATAACCCGATGATCATCCCTTCAAATTCTTCCGAATCCTGCATATTCAATTTCTAAAAAGATTCGTTCGGATATTGATTCTATACGTAAATATGGACTTGCATCAATCAATCAACTTCGAAAACTTCAATGATTATCAAGTCTTAAGCTGGATGATACCTTAAATTTTCTTGCGCAGAAAAAATCAGAAGATATGGCTGAAAATAATAGCATTTCACATATGGATTCCTATGGTTGAAATATTGGTTCTACCGCTAAACGGCTATGACTTATTTTAACTGGTCATTTATGAGAAAATGTAGCAGGCTGAAACATCGGGGATATGTACCTGTTTGAATTATTAAAGTTTTCTCCAGCACATTTATCAAGTATGATTAATCCTGGTTTTAGTAAACTAGGAATTGGTCAGTCTATTCAGGATGGAAAGGTATTTTATGTCCAAGTTTTTTGAGATTAAGTTATATTCAATAAGTTTGCCTTTATTTTAGAATTCACCAATTTTTAAATTTATTACTTGTAATATATTACCATCAGTAGATAAAAAATATCACCATAAATTGGTGATATTTTCTTCTCATGAGCTGTTGATATTAAAAGTACTTGTAAAGTTCTTGGCGGAGTTTGAATGTCTTGTAGAATTTATTGAGTCTTATTTTGACTGATAAATTTCCCATTTTTAGATTTCTTACTTTCCTATGTATGAATATATAGACAAAGTGAGTTATTACTTTGATTATTACTTATTCTTTATTTCTCATGGTGGTATAAGGTTATTCAATGGAGGTATTGATTTAATTTCCATCTATTTATATCATTATTATTTTGCTTCGTTTCGGTGTGAAATGCTATCCAAATCTTTTCTTAATGAGTATGTACATCTAATCAAGTGCTTAATATAGTATAAAAATGAGAATACGAATGTATGTTCGTTTGATTTATATTACTTTTTGTTATGGAGGATTTGCTTTTTAATTTGAGCGTCTTCTCATGATTTTACGCGTTATATAAATATTCGGTTGAGATATATTTCCTAAATTATAAAAAGGTAGAACATTTCATAATGAATGCTTAGTGTGAAGTTGATAAAATTCAGTTAATAGATTACCATATTCTAATATGGTAATAACATAGCAAATATACCTATATAGGTATATTTTT
>CAKZJF010000056.1 GCA_936941205.1 uncultured Candidatus Altimarinota bacterium
CCCCTCCAGTAAAGTAAAATTCGTCATAACAAGAAATGTACCAGTATAATTAGCAACAAAATATGGGGCTTTAGTTGATGTAGTAGGACTTAAGTTTCGTACAAAATTACCAATTCCTCATGTATAGCTTTTCCCATCTATAACATCATACTGTGGAACATTTATACCATTTGTTCATCCTCATGCAAAATAATATAATTTCTGATGAGTACCTCATCCTAAAATAGTATTGGAACCATATATGAACATTCGAAGCTTTTCTCGAGTTGTGAGTCATTGTTTTAAAACTCAACCAGATGAAACAAGAACCTGACTATATTGACTACTATTTGCTGGGGTAATAGTTACCATCTGAAGTGAGCCTGTAGCAATAGAAATATCAACTCAATCATCTTTCAGACGAGATGGTATCATGGCAGTACCTGCAGGATTCCATTTTGGAATATAATTCCCTGAGCCCTGAAGTACACTCAGTATCGCAGACCAAGAATTCAGACAAGATCCATTAATACAGAGTCCACTAGAAGAATTCGCATATCATCGTACATCAAGTTTATATCATCCAGACGAAGAAGTAGTTCATCCGATTATAACTGTAGATCATGTATTATTATATACTCAAGTACCATTAATAGTCCATGGTCATGCAGATATACCCGTCCAACTCGCTATACATGAACCATTAATACAAAAACCACTGGAGGAATTCGCATATCATCAGAATATATCAAGTTTATAATTAACCGATGACAAAGTATTCCCTCCTATGAGAAGATGATTTCAATATATTCCAGTTCAAGAATATATCGTTCTCCAACGAGCTAATAAAGCACCTAAATCGTATGCATAATTTACTGAGGGAGTAAGATTCCCCGTGATTCTCGAAGCGGCTGCTAGATCTATATCTCAACCTAGATAGAGATTATCCCAACGATTCGTAGTAAGTCCGAGATTATAGAGAGTCGAAGCTGAAGGAAAGACATCTCCAGCAAATTGTGAATTTCCTCCTACATCCAATTTATAAAGAGGATTTGAAATACCTATACCAACATCACC
>CAKZJF010000057.1 GCA_936941205.1 uncultured Candidatus Altimarinota bacterium
AAATTCTTTTAAAATAATTATTACTCACCTTTTTATATCATGGCACGAATTAATCCCCACATCAATTTCAATGGAAATGCTGAAGAAGCATTTAACTTCTATAAATCTGTTTTCGGAGGAGAATTTGCAAAGATTATACGATTCAAAGATTTAGCAAGCGATGAATTCCCAGTAGCAGAAAAAGAAGCCAACAAAATAATGCTTATTACCTTACCTATTGGCAAGAATTTCTTGATGGCAAATGATGTCCCTGAAATCATGGGACGTGCCAATGAAAACGAAAACAGAAGTAAGATATCGGTTACTGCAGAGAGTAGCGAAGAAGCATTCAGAGTATTTCATGGGCTTTCAGAGAGTGGACAGGTCGAAGTGCCTATGGATGAGAACACGGAAGATGCATGTTTTGCGATGTTTCGTGATAAGTATGGTATTGAATGGATGATAGAATATAACAAGCAATAATAGTTTATAACTTCTTTGTATGCAAAATACCAAAGTATTCTCGATGCCATTCGCAAAAGTCTATCCACTCTATATCGCAAAAGTAGAGAAAAAGTGACGAACAAAATCCGAAGTGGATGAGGTTATCAAGTGGCTCACAGGATATGATGCAAAGTGACTCGCTCGTGTACTCGATATGTGAGTTGACTTCGAGACTTTTTTCCGAGAAGCTCCACTCCTCAATCCTGCTCGTACCCTCATCACGGGGGTTATCTGTGGATATCGTATCGAGGAGATGGAAGATGGACTTATGAAAGAGATTCGCTATCTTGATAAGCTCGTGGATGAACTCGCAAAAGGGAAAGCGATGGAGAAATTACTTTGAAGACCGTGAATATAGATGTTTTTCCTTACATTTTCACGGTAAGAGTTGAAAAAAGACGTGAAATACACAGCTTTTGATACTTTTCATTGTTTCGGTCACTCTCGACGTAAGTAGTAATCCAGTAAAATTTATAATAATACCATGCTTAGCGAAAAATTTATCAAAAGAGTAAAGGAAATTATTCCTGAATGACTCTGAGTTTCACCACCCCCGTAATATACTTTTGAAAATATTATAATTCCAGAGTTTGCACGATTTCACTTAATCCAAGTGATAGAGAGTTTTTTGACAAGAATTGAAATCTCCTTACTAAAGAAGAAAGAAGGCTTTGTTCTAGAAAAGACTTAGTAAAAAATGATGATGAAACTTTAACTGTTAATGAATGTGAAACGGTAATATCTGCTTGTGAAATGTATTTTCAGAATAAACCATACAAAAGCTGGTTTAACAAATATGAAGTTTTCTTAAATGCCTTTTGATATTCATACTATGATTGAACTGCTGTGCATCTTGATTTAGTCCAGTGGGCAACAACACCTTTCTGGTGAGAACTCAATACAATACAGAAAGATGAACTTCTAAAGAGGGATCTACCATTCTTAGAACATATGCTGGAAAGAAGATTTGAATGTATTTTTCTTAATGGCAAGACTACAACTCTCGAAGTATCTAGGCAACTCAGAATATGACTTACCGAAAAAGTCGCAATATATTGATGAAAAAATATCGTACTCTACTCATGAACATATAATCAAACTCCTATAATCTGATGGTCACCCTATATTCAATCAGCAAACGTCTGAGGATATGAAAAAATTCGTGAACTTGCAAAACTCATACAAACACAATAATTCTATGCAAAATCCTTCCCTCTTCCCCCACATCCTCATCAACACTGCAATCGCTGGATTTACCAATATGCTTATCTGGTTTGCAATTACCTTCTGGCTCTATCTCAAGACACATTCTGTCTTTATTACTGGGATGCTTGGAGGGATTTATCTTGTATTAAATCTCTTCGGTGGTATCTGGTTTGGGTCTCTTGTTGATCACAACAAGAAAAAGCCAATTATGCTCGTATCATCAACCACTTCTCTCTTTTTCTATTCACTCGCATTTGGGATGCTTGCATATTTTCCTGAATCTACATGGACGGATATGTGGAATCCTTGGCTCTGGCTCTTCATTCTCGTGACAATGTTCGGAGTGGTGGCAGGTAATATCCGCATGATAGCTCTCTCAACCCTGGTAACCATCCTCATCCCTGAGGAGTGACGAGATAAGGCGAATGGAAAGATAGGAGCCGTGAATGGCCTCGTATTTACGGTGGTATCGGTCTTCTCATGACTCATCATCGGACGACTCGGGATGGATTGGGCAATAGGTATCAGTATGATGGTAACACTCCTCGTGATACTTCATCTCTTCTCACTCTCATTTCCTCCTGAGTCACACCTCGATGAACGGCATGAAGATGATAAGAAGATAGATCTTCGTGGAACAATACGGATTATCGCTGGAATATCTGGACTCTTTGCGATGATATTTTTCGCGATGTTCAATAATTTTCTCGGAGGGGTATTTATGTCACTTATGGATGCCTACGGACTCTCACTCGTGTCAGTAGAAGTCTGGTGAATCGTCCTTGCCATCACGAGTGTTGGATTCATTACTGGAGGAATGGTAGTCGGGAAATATGGTCTCGGAAAGAATCCAGTAAAAACCCTTCTTCTCGTGAATCTGATTCTCTGGATTATCTGTTCCCTCTTTGCAAGCATATCATCCATCTGGCTCGTTGCTATCGGATTTTTCGGATTTATGATGCTCTCTCCGATAGCTGAATCTGCAGAACAGACTATTATGCAAAAAGTAGTTCCCCTCGAACGTCAGTGAAGAGTCTTTGGATTCGGACAATCGATGGAAAATATCGCTTCTCCCCTCACCGCATTCCTTATCGGACCACTCACACAATTCCTCGTGATTCCATGGCTTGCAAGTCCTGTGGGAGAATCTCTTTTCGGTGGATGGTGGGGTACAACCCCCGATCGAGCCATGGCAATCATATTTACCCTTGCAGGATTCATTGGGATTATTGTTACCGTAATTGCATTTGGTACAAAAAGCTATAGAAATCTTACAAAAAACTACCAAGAATCATCTCTCTAGAAGAAGAGAGAAAAGAAGATATAAAGTATCGGAACATGGAGTAAATAAAAGAGTAATGCGTGTTGCCCTATAAAAATCAATGGGGAAAGAATGAGGTTTTTCTTCCAGAGAAGACAAGAGAGAGTATTGAATTGATTCATCCAATAGGCACAACTATGTCCGATAAGAAAGTATCAAAACCAAGGAAATACAGGATAGTAATCAGCAGAAAAATATACCTTCGGTGCAATTCAGAATGGCATGAGCCATAGATTCTTTCCATCAAGCTCTGAGAAATAGGTTCCCAGTAATAGTATACCGATACCGAAGAATATATTCCACTTCCCTGTTCGAATAAACCAGAGAGAAAGAAGAGAAGCTATCGCAAAAAAATGAATGATACCAAAACCAATTCTTTGCTCATAAAAGAATGTATACGTTACATAGGTGATTGTAAGGGCAAGGATTCAGAGAATTCCAGCTCGTATGAAAGTTCCTCGTAAAAGGATTCAGAGTGTTTTATTCCTCGAAGAAAGAAAGAACGAAAAACCTGCTAGAAAGATAAATGTAATTCCAATTATTGGCTGGAATCATCTCATATATACATCAAATAATTGAGAAGTTTTTCCTCAAAATACATGTATAAATAGATAATAGGCATGATAGCAAATCATACCTATTACAGAAAGTCCTCGGATACTATCGATAGCAAGGTAGCGCATTATTGTCCTTTAAATAATTCTCTATATTTTCCATATCCCTCTTTTTCTAGGGATGCAACCGGAATGAACCTGAGAGCAGCAGAATTCATACAATATCGCTTTCAACCTTTTTCCTGTGGACCATCATCAAATACGTGTCAAAGATGAGATCCTGCACGACTACTTTTTATTTCTGTTCTTTCCATTCAGAGTTTCATATCATTGTGTGAAGTTACCAGAGCCTCATCTATAGGACGGGTAAAACTTGGCCATCCTGTTTTAGAATCAAATTTATCAAGTGAAGAAAAAAGCGGTGTACCATCTACAACATCTACATAGATTCCAGTTTCATAATGATTCCAATACGCATTCATAAAGGCTTGTTCGGTTCAACCATTTTGGGTTACTTCGAAAGCAAGAGGGGTAAGTTTCTTTGAGAGGATATCCTTGCTGGTTATAAGGTTATCGAGTATATCTTTGAGTTGAGATTTCCCGAGCCATCTTTTATACATATTCCCTTGAGGATCGATCTGAATAAATGTTGATTGACTCAGTATAGAATACTGTTTTTTGAGATCATCGGCAGTATCATAATCCACCTGAAGTATAATAAGGTCTCATGGAAGTTGTGTTGTACGGATTTGTTCATCGAAACTTTTACAAGTTGAACACCAATCAGCATGAAAAAATAGGAGAATTCGAGATCAGGTTAATGTCTGAATAATTCATGATTGATACTGAATATACTGACCATTTCACGTGACGACTCCACTCAGTGTGGAACCTGTTTTTCCATATTCTTGAATAAAATTCTCTCTACCGCTTCATTTCTTGTAGAGACTATATCGGAGAGAAGATTTTTTATAATAATCCTGATGGTACTCTTCTGCAGGGAAAAAAGTGGTAAATGGAAGAGATTGAACCACTATTGGCTTGTCAAATTTATGTGATGATTCCAATACCATCTTGGCAGAAGCTATGATATCTTTTTCAATCGTGTTTTGATAATATATTGCTGTTGTATATCGAAATCCTTTATCTGCAAATTGTCCATCAACTTGCGTGGGGTCAATTTGTGTATAGTACAGATCAACTAAAGTGGTATATGATATTTTGGATGGATCATATATTACTTCAACCGCTTCACGATGTTTGGTAAGACCTGAAGAAACACTATCGTATGTTGCATCTTCTTTACTTCCTTCAGCATATCATGAGATAGCTTCTATGACACCATTTTGTGCTTCAAATATACCTTCCATACACCAAAAGCATCATCCAGCAAAATATGCACGCGCGTACGAGTTTGAAGAATTCATATATTGGGTACGAGTTTGAGAATAATAAAAACCGAGGAGATATGGAATGAGATAAAGCCATATCAAAAGAGTAACAAGAAGAACAAGTAAGATATTTCTTCGAGTGAAAAAATATCAAAAAGAAGGAGGTATTTTCATAAAAAGACTTTTAGTAAGGGAGAGAAATAAATTTTTCTTCAAGACGGGTACTATCAAAACGAGAAAGAATATTTGCTTCAATTATTTTATCCATTCAGGTTATAATGGCCAATCCAATAATGAAAAATATAATACCAAGAGAGCGTTTAAAAGTACTTCATTCATCTGCAAAAAAAACAAGTTTTTGGGTCAATTTCCTTCCTAGAATTGCAATCAGCAAGAGCATAAGAGAGAAACCTATGCTATAAACAAATGTATACCAGATTCCCATGATAAATGATGCCGGGAAAACAGTTGCCAGAAGAAGGATATAGGTTGGTGAGCAACTGGAAAATACTGGACCAAGTGCTACTCATGTTACAATCGCACGAAAGACTGGGGAGGAAACATCTTGTACAGTATCAAGATGTTTCTCTGAATGAGTCCAATGAAGAAGGTATTTCAGACGTATCCAAACACCTGGAAAAAGTGAAATTGTTCACATAAAAATCAAAATAGAACCAGATACATATTTCCAGAAACTACTCGGAACATCAATAAGAACAGTTGATGCCTTGAGAAGTACCGTAAAAAGTACAAGAGAAAAAGTAAGTGAGCCGATAATGAGATACGGGTACCATCGAGCCCTTTCTCATATGCTCCCTGCTAAAATGATTGGGAGAATGGGGAGAACACAAGGTGCAAGAATAGTAAGTACTCAGGCAAGAAATGAGGCAAGAAAAAGAGAAGTCATAATTATAAAGTTACTTTCGAAGGATTCCTATTAAAATTAGATATGTTACTCCTGTCATAGCTGATATCAACAGATAATCTGGAATTGAAAATTGGAAAAATCAACCTATTGAGATGGTATAATATGAAAGTATTCATCCGATAATGATAGATAGAATATATGACACGATAAATAGTGTAATCCGAGTTCAAGCAAGTGATGTATGGATATCTTTTGTGTTTGCACCAAAAAGATTATAGAGTCGAGATTTCATATCTTCGATAGGTCGTATACGCATAAAAAATGCAACAATTGCACCGATAGCAAAAAGAAATACCACAATAAAGAAAAGTCCAATAACTGAGAGGACCTTGGAAGATATATCTCTCACAATTTTCAATATACTCTCAATATCGATAAAGGTTACATGTGGGCCAGAGGCAGCAAGAATTGACCTCTTCCACTGTTCAGTATCAGCAGCATATTCAGCTACAAAATAAGTTCGTGGAGCATTTTTAAATTCTACAGGATCAAAAGAAAAATAAAAGAATGGACGAAAACCTTCGCGAACAGATTCACGAATATTGGCAACCGTCAATGTAATCTCTCGACCTGAAAGGAGAAATGTTACGGTATCACCAAGGGAAATTCCAAGACGTCAGGAAAATTCATAATCAATAGAAACTTCTCATTTTCCTATTCTTTCTTTTCATCGTATGATTTTATTCTCAAGTGATGTGGTTGTAATATTAAATTCTCTTGTAAATTCACCACTTGGATTCTCCTCTTTCAAGTGTTCAGCAAGAGACTTTCCATTTACTTTACTTATACGAGCACGGAGAATATCATACATCAGTGCGCCTGATCCAATTTTTTCTTGTACCTTTCACTTATCTGTCTCAAGAACATTAATGGCATATATGTTCGCAGTAAATGTAGAATCAATGACAAGTTTTGAACGAAAAGCGAGAGAAAAACTTACAAATATAAGGAAAAATACCGTTACAGAGACAAGTGATACAGTAATAGGAATGGTTGGAGTTAGTGGCCTGACAAGAGTTCGAAGTGCATCATAGAAAAAAAACTTTCGTTTTCTCATGCTCGATGATATCTGAAATATCCATCTGTACAGATATCAAAGAATATGCCCGAATATGAAAAAAAATACTCATACACTTCCTCAAACAAGGAGAGAAAAGAGTGGATTTCCAAAAAGAATTATAAGAATAAGAATCCCAAATGAAAATGGTACAAAGATATCAGGTCGAGAGAGATTTTTGAGAGAAATACGAAAATATTTTCAAAAAAGATACTTGAGAATATTCAATTTATTATTTCAATTGTTGTCGATTTGTTCCTCTGTTCATATGAATTCACTTCCATTCTTGAAGGCAAAGAGTTCTATCCCCTCCTCTTTATTTTCACGAATACCCATTGTCCACCAGGCTGGAAAAAATGCCATCACTCCAATAGCAATAAGAAGAAAAAGAGAGTGTGGAAGTTCTGTAAAAATAAATTGAAATTCATTCGCCTCTGGAATACGTCGTATCGACCAGATGATGCCATCTGAAATACCAATTCCAAGAATGAATGCAATAGGAAATACTACTCCATAGAGCATCAAAAGAAGGATTTGTTGTCGTCTTCGAGTCAGTCCAAGTATTTCTGTAACTCGAAGGGTGCGTGAGAGATTCTCAAAAAAACTTTCGTGTGCAGAACGGAGTATGACAAAGGCAAAAATACTTGAAACTAAGAGTATAAGAGTTATATAATCCGTAAGTGTTTCAACGGTCTCAAGATTCCGCTCAGTCCGCTCTTCAAATGTACGAACTCGATACTGAGAATCTGGCAAAACATTTTTGAGTATATCTGCTATCCTTCCTGCTCGACGTTCATCATCAAAAGATATATAAAGTGAATGATTGAGTCGTGATCAGGAAGAGAGTAAGAGCGAACCAGAAAGGATGCTCTCATGAAGAACAATCAGATGATCCTCAGTTCCAAGTGAAAATCCGAGATCACTCGATTCCAAAATTGTATCAGCTATTATAAGTTTTTTATTATCGAGGAGAATAGTTCCTGAATTTGCAAATTTCTCAAAGAGTCATGGCGTGACGACGACTCATCCCGTATATACTCATGATGAAAGATTTAGAATTCATCTTTGTGGATAGGTTCCACTATATGCAACAACCTGAATTAATGATGCCTTCCCCATTTTGTCAAGGAGGGTTGTTGAAAATTCTCTCCTTTCAGCGGCAATAAATTGTTCTCATGTCAGGTAAGGAGCAATATGTGGTAATATGTTTCCACTTGCATAACCACGAGTTGATATAATAAGATCTGCACCAAAAAGTGGTCTTGTTTCACTGGCAACAAGTGATTCAATATTGGTAGTAATCTGACGGAGTGTAATAAATCCTGAGCTTGCAAAAATTATGACACAAAACAGAACAACAAGTGAACGCCAATTTGAGAGTATGATACGTGAAAAGAGTGGAAACATAAGATTATTCTTTTATAAGTTCACCTCCAGTCAATCTGTACGTTATATCTGCATGACTCGCGATTCATGCATCATGTGTGATCATGATGATAGTATTTCCTGTTTCATCATGAAGAGTACGAATCAGTTCCATGATTTTAGATGCATTTTTTTCATCCAGATTTCCAGTTGGTTCATCTGCAAATAGATAAGGAACTTGTGCAACAAACGCGCGTGCAATAGCAACACGTTGTTGTTCTCATCCAGATAATTCAATCGGATAGCGTTTTCATTTTCCAGAAAGTCAAACTCTTTCAAGAATATCCTCTGTATCATATCTACGAGGAGCCTGTGAAATATCAAGGACAAGATCAATATTTTCCTCGACTGTAAGATTTGGGATAAGCTCGAATGCCTGAAATATAAAAGCAATATGTGCTCAACGAAAACGTGTCATCTCATCTCGCGAAAGATGAGTAATATTGGTATCTCAGAGTTGTATATCTCAAATATCAGGACGGATAATACCCGCAATCATAGAAAGGAGTGATGATTTTCCTGCACCACTTGCCCCCATAAGTGCGATCCAGGCACCGGTTTCTATCTGCCAATTCAATTGTTCGAAGAGTTTTATTACTTCCCCTCGAGAAGTATACGATTTTGCAATGTTTTGAAGTTGAATCATATTTACTGAGTTATAAGTTTTTCGTTTTCTAATATCTTCATGAGATTTTCAACCACGATGGCATATCATTCTTTTGTTGGATGGATTCTATCATCTTGATTGAGCTGAGATTTGAGAGCGACTCATTCAAGAAAAAAATCCATATAAGCGAGTTTGTATTCTTTCGCAAGAGAAGAAAAAATTGCTTTATATTTTTCAGCGTATTCAACTCCAAGATTGATTGGTGCGCGCATTCAGGCAAGGAGTATTGGAATATTTTTCTCTTTGATTTTCTCGATTATCTGCCTCAGATTCTTCTCTATTTCAGAAGTATCCTTTCCCTGAAAAGCATCATTTGCTCAGATGCAGAGAATAATGAGACTTGGTGTATCGCCCTCAAGAATCCAATCAAGACGAGAAAGAACTCAAGCAGTGGTATCTCCAGAAATACCAGCATTCACCAGACGATACTTGTATCCATCTTTCCGAAGTTTCTCTTCTAATTGACTTGGATATGCATCGGAAATAGGGAGACCATATCCTGCTGTAAGAGAATCTCCGATAGCAATTATGGTTTTTTCAGTCTGAACAATTGGCATAGGTGTATTAGATTGTGTACAAGCTACCAATAATAGAGATGTTACTATAATGAGAACAAATTTCATAATAGAAGTATATACCTTTTTACTTCTAAGTAAATACGATTAGTAACTTTTTACTTCTGATAAAATTATATGATGTATATCTATAAATCCTATATCTCTATATATTCTGATCATTAATATATTCTATAGGATCAAATCTATAGTCATCTCCCAGTTTTGGAAAAATATCTACTGGGCTTTCAGGGCGACTAAAGTAATACCCCTGAATATAATCACAGCCAAGTTCTCTCAATGTATCAAGTTGCTCTCTTTTTTCTACTCCTTCTGCCACTGTTTTAATTCCCATTCCATGGGCCATTTGAATAATTGATGAAATAATTTGTTCTCAATCATGCGTATGAATATTCTGGATAAAAGACCTATCAATTTTTAATTTTGTAACTTTGAATTGGTTGAGATAATTGAGGCTAGAATATCCCGTTCCAAAATCATCAATTGAAAGATCAAATCCCATTTCAGTGAGCTTATCAATAATTATCGTTGCAGTCATAAAGTCCTGAACAAGAACTCATTCGGTAATTTCAAATCAAATATGCTTTGCATCAAATCAGTGGGATTCCAGGATATCAAGAATATCTTGAATAAGAGACTCTGATAAAAATTGTTTTGCTGAAAGATTGATTCCTATCTTTGGTACATGTACACCAAATTTTTTCCATTCTTTTACCTGCTTGCAAACTTCTCATATAGTCCATCGTTCAATAGCAATAATAATCTCGGATTTTTCTTCTGCAATCGGAATAAATTTTGCAGGTGATATATATCATAAAACTGGATGTTTCCAGCGAAGCAATGCCTCCATTCAGATAAGACTTCGTGATTTTACATCAATAATTGGTTGAAAAACCATAGAAAACTCTTTTCGTTCAATAGCATGATGTAACGCGGTTTCAATGAATTGTCACTCAGAGACAATATCTTTCATGAATCATGTATAAAAATGATAACCATTCCTTCAAGTTCTTTTTACACTATACATCGCAAGATCAGCACATCCTTGAAGATCCTCAATATCAGTAGCATCATTGGGATATGTTGCAATTCCGATACTTGATCCTATAAATATTTCGTTTCCATCTATTATAAAAGGTTCCCGAAGAATCTCAGTAATTTTACTCGCAACATGAGCAATGTCATCGATCGATTGGATATTTGATATAGCAACTAAAAATTCATCACCTCATTGACGGCCAATTAAATCACCTCCACGAAGGCATTGTTTCATGCGATATGATACCTGTTTGAGAAGCTCATCACCAGTAGAATGACCATGTGTATCATTTACATTCTTAAATTGATCAAGATCAATAAACATAAGCGCTATTATTGCTTTTCAACTCTCAGTATCATCGAAAGTTCTATTTTTTCTTTCTTCGATTGAGATCATGAGTTTGAAATTATCTAAAAACCCTTTTCTATTAAGAAGTCATGTAAGTGAATCATGGGTCGCAAGATTTTCCATTTCCATCCTTGTTGCACGCTCTTGTTGAATAGCTAAGTCTTTTTTGATAATTGCTCATTCCATTTCTTTAATTGCTCGATTCTGCTGTTCTATAGCATCAATCGCTTCTCTTCTTGTTTTTATAAAAATAAAACTAAACAAAGTAAGAAGAAAAGTAACAAGAGCCCCTGAATACAGTATATTATCAACATATCCTTGATGATGCATATTCCTTTCAGATTCAGCGTTTGAATGAAGGACAAGTAACCATTCACGATTTGCGATATTTACAATCTTTGTTCGTTTGATTCAAAATCCAGGTACATCAGTATTATTTTTATGTGAATTAAAAAGAAGCTTGTCCTCATTCTCAATCTTTCAATCATAGATTTGAAAATTAATATCAGCAAATTGATTATGTGAAATCTGTGAAATAAGTTTATCTATCTGAAAAACAATTACTGCCCATCAGAATATATTTTCTGCACGTTCTCATGGAGTATTATGTGGAATATTTTTTCCATATAGTGGATAATACATGACAAAATTCATAGCGTCCTTCTTACTATCTTGTACTAATGCAATAGGTGATGATAATATGGGACGATATTCAGATTGAGATTGTTGCATAGATTCTTTCCTAACTTCATCTGAGAAATTATCAAATCAAAAAACATTTTGGTTTTTTCCTGTAAATGGTTCGATATATGTAACTGGCGCATATTCTCAATTGTCTTTTTTAGGAAATAAATTTCCATATGTTGGAAATCATTCTTTCTGGACAGAGAGTACATGCTTATGTAATTTCTCCTGAGGAATATACATTGAAATACTAATTCATGGAATCTCTGGAAAATTTTCCTTAATCCGGAGTGATTTTATGTATGCATTGAACTCTTGTCGAGTAATAGTATAAGATGAATCAAAAAGCCCATGAATACCATACAATACCTGTTCATACGCTTGAATTTTTGATTGTATTGGATAGGCGATATCGAGTAACTGACTGTCAAGCTGATGGGTAATATCTTGAACTACTGACTCTTTTTCCATGTTCCATAGATATTGAGTAACTGCAAGTGATGATGCAAATATAACTGCAGGAACAAATTTTCCTATCTCAGAAATCACAATTCCATCAGTCAAAGTGATAATTTCATTAATTTTTCCATGAAAAAACCCTCGTACTCAATCAATGATTGAATGGTGCGATGGTTGATCTCTATGTTGACTCGGTTGAGAATTTTTATTATGATTTCAAAACATATTTAATATTTATATACATATATAGTAAATAGTCAATATTTGACACTGATAAAATTAAAAAAAAACGGATCCGAAGACCTGTTTTGAAACATGATTTCTGATGAATTCCTCGGCTTTAACTGCCGATTCGCCATCAGAATTGAAATAAGAGAGCATTATAGTACTCATAAAAGTCTTTCTTTTCGAAAGTTTTCTTATGAAAAGAGTTGTATGTCTGAATTTTTTGACTGAAAAATACTACCATCATTCCGAATAATCACCCCATCAATATTAACAGTTTCTTCTAATGTAATACAGGCCAAATTCCAAGGCATAACACAGAGTGTTGTAGCATACATATCAACGAGTATTCCTGATTTTCACTCAATATAACTGGCAACTACTTCTGTTGAAGAAAGTCCTGTTTTTGGATTGATCAGATGATGATGATTTCACCATTTTCGTTTTGTCCCGGCACTACAGGCAAAATATGTATTCTGTAATATATAGATGCCTATAGCCTCATCCGAAGAGAAGGGACTTTCTAGTCATACTTTCCATTCTTTATTTCCATACAGATCTCATCAGAAATTAATAAGAAATCTTTCTATTTGAGAATTTAAAAGCATATTCCTCAAAACACCTATCAGATAGCCCTTCCCTGCGCCACCGAATTCAAGCTCTATATCACCTTCAAGAATGACTCTATCACCGTCGATTTTAATATCTCTATAATCGTGGTATCCAGAACTTTCTCAAGAAATAATATCTTTCGTCGGACCATATCCAAGTTCAGAAAGTCTTTTTCAAACAGTAGGATCAAAATACCCTTGTGTATCCTGAGATACTTTCAGCATGAAATCAAGCATATATTTCCCATCATTATCCAGTATTCAGTTTCGTTTCTTATTCACATTCGCAAGCCAATTATCATCTAAAAACCGTGAAAAAGTGAATTCAAAATGCTGTAAACGATCCGTAATATTGGAAAAAAGTCTTGTGAGATCCTTTTCTGAATCAATAGATATTATTAAATGTGTCCCTATGATGTTTGAGGTATACTGTTGCATATTTTCCTATCATAGTAAAAAAAAGGATGAAACCAACTCATTATTAGAGAGCTGCTAGAACATCCTGGAAAGCATCCGTTGTAATGGATGCTCAACCAATGGCATCCATATGAATATCACTTATTTTCTTCCCTATAATCTCAGTAACTCCTCGATTAAATCTCTCATGATACTGTCTATCATGATGATCATATCCACTGGTTGTAGCCGATACTGTTTGAAGTGTTTTATCTCCAGCTATCGTCAAAGAAAACGTAGTAGTAATAGTGCCTGAAGGAGTTCGGTAACTGATATCTTTTACTATAGATTGTATTTTTATATTTCCAGAGTTCTGAGGAATGGAAGATGATTCATTTCATAATACATTCCCTCAGGAAGTATCCTGATTCTGAGGAACACATCAACTGAGAATGGAAAGAGAAAAAATTACAAGAAGTGAAATCGAGAAAATATGAGAAGACATACACACAAGATAAAAAAATAGAAACCTATAATACCTATCAAACTTTAAGTACACTTTAAAAAAGAGTCTCATTTTTCCAAAAAGAACTGATTTGATTCTTATTGACATATCATAGTTTCGTCGTATATTTTACCCTATCGGAAACCAAACTTAGGAGACAAATTATGTCGAGAAAACCTCAGATTCGAACCCGGCGCGGAATCATCCTTGGTGATACCGTTATATCAAAACAAAAAATTCTCCATGATGCCAATGGAAAACAGGTCTCAATCAATACATGTTACCCTGGAGGCATCACAATTCCGATATTGGGATTGCTCGTTGGAGGAGTATTTACCATAACTGGCGATAGATGGATTGGAATTGGAATTGCAATATTGAGTTGCATTCTTTGGGTCTATTCACGAAAGAAAATCATGGATGATCCAGAAAGAATTCAAGGTCCAACGAATATAAGTCGCCAAACAGATTCAGAATCTATACCAAAAGGAGCTATTGCGGAAGTAGGGGTTCCTGGTTGGTATTGGAAATGAATCACATAACAAAAGCGGACCCAATGGGTCTGCTTTTTAAATGAAAGAAGCACTAAATAGCTGAAGAAATAACTTCCTGAAGTCGCTTTACTTCTTCGGTCATAGCAGATTCGTCTAACATATTTGCTCATTCAAGCCATACATCGGTAATCTGAGTAATACCAATAAATCCAAGGAGTCCTTTAATATGTGAAGTCAATGAATCATATCAAGCAAAGTCCGTTCCAATATATTTTCCACCACGTGAACCAATAACAAATGCCTTTTGGATATTATTTACATGACCATGATATCCAGTTGCATCCATAGAAAAAGTATCCCCCGCTTTAATAACGAGATCAAACCATGCTTTCAATGATGCTGGCATACTAAAATTCCACATAGGAGCAGTAATAACAACATTATCCACATTTCGTAGTTGATGAATATATGCTTTCTGAAGATTTGCCACTTTTTTATCACTCTCTGACAAATTATCATATTCAGCAAAACCGTAATTCATAGCAATCACGGGACCAGTAAGGAAAAGTGGTGGCATAGTGGAAAGATCTAAAACCTCAATCTCTCATCCAAATTGCTCTGCAGCATATTTTCAAAGTCGAGTAGAATGAGATAATTCACCACGAGGAGAAGAGATAACAAGTAACGTTTTCATAAAAAAAATTGATTTTAATAAATAAGTAGGTATACTTTATATACTAAATTATTTAAATCAACTGTTACTACGTTACTAAAAAACAACCTATGGAAAAATGATGTCCCATACTCAATATATTTGGCTTTCTCTCAAAGCGATGGATGTTACTTATATTAAAAACCATTAAAGACGGTGATTCAACATTTAATGGTATCAAGCGAACACTTTCTGGCATTAGTGCGAAAATTCTTTCGGAACGACTCAATGAGCTTCAGGAAGAGGGCTATGTTACCCGAACTATTGTGAGTGAAAAACCAATAAAAATTCAGTATAGTCTCACAAAAAAAGGCATATCCCTTGGATGATGTCTCTCTATGATGGAACAATGGATTATAGAAAATAATTCAAACTAAAAAACAGAACGAATACGCTCTTGAAATTGAACAAGATTCGGTAAGAGCGTTGAATCTTCTGTCTCTATGCGATGGAGTGAATGCCCAGATAATTCCGCACTTCATGAACTATCAGTCGGCTCTTTTTCGAAAAATCCTACTCGTATTTTCCATATACCTCATTCATTGACGTATGCCATAGAAAATCCTGTAGATTCGGTACGGAGCCAATTTTCATGACGTGATAAGAATTCACGTGCATGACGATAAATCGACATAAAAAAGAATCTATTCATCGAAGATGCAATATTTTCCTGATCGAAGATAGGAAAATCAAGTGAGTACAGTCCACTTCTCTCTGGGGCGATATGCATTCTGTCGCCTCGTATAAATTGACACTCTTCTTCAAATTCATCGCGAAGTACAAAGTTACTCTGTCGAATACAAAATCGTTCAACATGGGTAGTATCTTCATGATTAATCTGAACTTCTTTCGTATCTATATTATTTTCATCTCTCTCATGTTCTGCAAAGAGAGTCACGTGAAAGTGTGGACGACGCACTGATTGTATTGAACCAGACCCGGGTATCATCGAAGTATTAATCCCTACATTGAGGAGATATTTCCCATTATTTAAACCATCTTTATAATCTTTCTCTACACTATGTGCTACATGTCAGGTAACTTCTAGAAAAGCCGTCAATTCTCCTTCTGAAAGATCAAGAAGACTCGATATCGTTTCATTTGCTCATGAATAGATAACCATACAATCATTATCAGAATACGGTCATCCTTTCATAGTAACCATAAAATCCCTAAATTCCGTAATTACTGATCACCTCTCGCGAAAAGAATCAAGAATTGACTTTGGGCCCTTCCCAATAGACATGTTTGGGTCTTGTGGTAAACGGTATATACGATGAATATAGCCTGGTGATCCTTGAGATTGTTTCATAAAGAATGTACAAATATTGGTGGATTATACATCAAAATATATAATGTCAATTCTATTCACTGGGGCAAATGTTGTATACAGTGATTTTTTATTCTCAAGAAATTGATTCTCCATCCAATACATTCTCCTTTCCATCTACGATAATCACTTCTCCAGATTGGACACCAAATATCATAGAAGAAGTTCCAATGCTCGATACAAGTTGAATCAAACGAAGATGTGCAACTCATTTTTCAAGCACATAGACCGATGGCTCTCCGTATCGTGTCATAATAGCACGAGAAGGAATAATGCTTCCAGTAAAAGTAGAAGATACTTTTCTAGGAAGTAATAATTCAACTCGAGTTCCAACGGGTTCAGAAAAATCAGTAAGTTCCATTTCAGCATACGACTTATTCCTTAGCAAATCTCGTTCATTTCGTACAAGACGGATTCTTCCTGTATATGAATTTTGTGAGGTCTGCGAATATGTCGTCAAAATCATATCTTTCTCAAGAGAAGAGATGAGAGGGTCAAAAGAAAAAGAAACGATTTTTCCTTCCAGACTTGAAAATCAAAATACTGGTAATCCTGGGGAAATTACAGAACCCGTATCCATCATTTGTTCAAGAATAATACCATCAAAAGGAGCCTCAATGATTCCAGAACGAATGGAATTAGTTGAGAGATCTCTTTGCATGTCCAGTTCCGATAGTTTTGAACGAACCTCAGATAATTTCGATTTTTGTTCAGAGAGGAGTATTTTCTTTGATTGTTCGATTTCCTTTTCTGCAACTTGTGTAAGACGAAGTGCATCTTCTTTCATGCTGATGGATGAACGAAGCATATCAATATTTTTTTCTATATCACTCTCATTCATTCCTTTTCCAGACGTTGCGAGTTTCACGTCTTCTTCAGCAAGACTTACCCCATCAACGAGTTGTTGAATCTTTAATCACTTTGTGCTTTGAAAAGAATCAAACATATTAAGACTTCCCTTTACTCATGAACCATTTGACGAAAGAAGCACTCATTCTAAACTCGATAAAAGTGTTGTTGTATTCTTTTTATATTCATTGAGCATTTCTTCTGGAAAAAGCGAAGAAGAAACAGAATATTCGAGAACAGAAGCAAGTTTATGGAGCATTTCTCGTTCACGTATAAGGACGCTTGATGATTTCTCGAGAGCAGATTTTAAAGTTTCATCAGAAATATCTGATTTTCCAGCCACATGAGCATAATACCAAGCATAAGTCTCTTCATATGCAGCATTAAATTGTATAAACAAAGCTTCTGCTTCTGTTTTTTCGCTGGATTTTTTCGCAGAAAGATACGGTTCATACGCATCATTCTTAAACCGGTTCCCATCACTTATACCAAGTATCTCATCAGAGAAATCTCGTGCATTTCGAGCGATAATAAAAGCGTTAGACATGCTTGAGAGTGCATTTTTTCTGATGGTTTGTTCTTCCGAATCCAATAATTTCTTTGTATTCTCAAGATTATTTTGAGCATAGGATAGATTCGTTTGAGCTTGGCGAACCTTTCCAGAAGCAGTGAGCGCAGAATTTTTAAAGATACTCAATGAATTTTCGAGTGTTTTCTTTGCAAGATCTAAATCCTTTCAGGCTAAATCTTGATTGATTTTTACTTTCAAATATTCATTATCCATATTGGATATTCTTTCAGAGTAGAGGGTACTGAGTGCCCCATATACTCCGCTTTCTCCCGTATTCTGAATAATAGCATTCATGCCTGCAGCAGAAATTAATCCCTCTTCATTCCCTAGGATAGCAAGTACTTGTCATTTCTTTACTCGATCTCATACTTGCACACGGATTTCATGTATTCGACCTGGGGCTTTAAATGAGAGCTTTGTATTCATCTGTCACTCAACTACTCATAATATTTTATCAGATGAAAGAAGCACATCTCCTGATCAAACATGATGAACAACGACTCGTTTTTTCATAACTGGTTGTTCTGAATGACAGGAAACAAGAAATAAAGATGAAAAAAGAAAAAAAGAAAAAATTCGAAATGACATAAAAAGAAAGATATATTATACAAAAAAGAGTTCTATAATTTCAGACAGTACCAATTCGAGATCCTTCTGTTCACATTGTTCTCGACAACATCGCTTTGCAAGTCCATCAATCAGAGAGAAAAAAAGCATATTTCGTACAGTATTCCAATTATATTTTTCAGAATATACTATACATACTTGATTCTGGATGGTAGTATTTTTTTCCCGCATCCAAATTTCAATCTCTTGAATCTGACAGTATCATTTCTGAGAAACAATAGAAAATAAATTCTTTTCACGGTATGGAAAGGTTATCATTTCTTGAATAGATTCCTGAAGATTATCCATTCCAAGTATTGACTGATACTTCTTTTTATAGGTCTCATACGAATACTCAAGCACGGCAAGAAACATAGATTCCTTGGAGGGAAAATGATAATAGAGCGACGCCTTTTTCATATCAAGTTTTTTTGCTATAGCATCCATCGAAAGGTCTGAGAAGGATTGTTCCCAAAACAAAATTTCAATAGTTCTAAGAAGTTCATTTCGTGTCATAAAATTGACTCAGTGAAGAAAATAATTATAAGTATGGTCGGACTATTTTTGGAGGTTCATCATGGTAATGTGTGATTGTTCACAGCAAGAATTGGAATCAAGTGTACGAAAGGAATGCCTCGGTCATCTGACAGAAATCCTTGGAAAAGGAATTTCAACCAGTACTCTGAATCAGATCCTTCATACGAGTGGAAGTCCGATGGAGATTCTGATACGGCTTTCTGAAGCCCATGCAGGACTCAGGATACAATCCGATGAACATCAGATTCCACTTCCATTTCGTCCCGGTGGCACTCAGGATGGTGAAGACCATTTCTGACGCCAAACTCGATCCCCAGGAGCTATGCTTCCTGGGATTTTTTATTTGTATTATCATCAAACACTTCTTCTGCATGTTCTTCTATGTGCTTCAATTGAATCTCTGAAACTCTATGAGTTTGGTATTTTCGAAGAAATGAATAATAAAAGATGGGGATAAAAATGAGGGTCAGTATAGCTGATGCGGAAAGTCCCCAAACAATAGACCAAGCAAGTCAACTCCATACGGGATCACTCGTTATAATCAGTGAACCCGCTACGGCTGCAATCGAGGTAAGCATAACTGGAATAAATCGTTTCTTTGCACCCTCAATCACTGCATATTCCAATCCTTTTCCCTCTTCTATAAGTTGATTCATATAATCCAAGAGAATAATAGCATTTCCAACTACTATTCCACCAAGTGCTATCGCCCCAATCATTGCAGTGGCTGTAAAGTATGTTCCTGAAAGAAGATATAGGAGAGAAAAACCAGGAAAAATACCAAAGAATGAAAGAAGAAATGTTGTCATCACAATTCCTCAAACCATGAAACTTCCAAATTGGGCAACAATCAAGAAATAAATACCAAAAAGAGAGAAAATCATTGCCAAACCAAGATCACGAAAGGTATCCATAGTAAGTTCCCACTCACCTCCCCATTCAATACGATATTCCTTTGCGTCATGTATTCCTTCAAAATAGAGAGCATAGGGAGTTGCGTGAATTTTCTTATACCCCGTTGACTGTGTAAAAGTATCATCTCATAAAAGAGAATAGAGATGAAGCACTGGATATACAACTGAATTTTCTCAGAGCTCCCCGTATATATGAAACGTCTTGGTACGTTCATCGGTATATATATCACCGTACATCATACCATCTTCAAATTGCGCAATATCAGAAAGAAATATACGTTCTCCTTTCTGATTCAGAAAAGAAATATTTTTCAACATGTTTATATCTTTACGGTTTTCTTTTGAAAATCAAAGAAGAACATTTGTCCCTTCCAAGAATGGGGTTCCCTGGAGAGTAGAAATAGGAAGTGGGTGAAAATAAATTCCGAGAGTACCCATAACCTGTTCAAAAGAAAGTCCCGTTTCACGAAGTCTCATATGATTCAATTGGAGTCGTACTTCCCTTTTTCCAGTAGAAGAAGTATTTACGAGATCAACAATTGATTCTTTTTCTGCAATCGAAACTACCTTGGATTCAATAGCGGTAGCAAACAGAGCTAATTCTTTTTCAGTGAGATCTTCCTGTCATTTAATTTTCATATGAAAGGTTGCAAGCACTGGGGGTCCAGGAGGATCTTCTAAAAGACGAAGTCGTAAATCTGGATAGTATGCAAGCAGATAATTCCGAAGAATTGGACGTAATGCAATAATGTATTCCTCTGACTTTAAGGAACGTTCTGTATTCGAAAGAAGATTTACTCGCATAGTGAGCTGATATTCTCATACTCGATTGGATCATCCACGAAACAAACTTGCAAAATCTGAAAGGAAATGATCCCCCATAGCACTGCTTGTACTTTTTACAATCTGAAGATCTTTTCTGAGAGAACCCGTTTTTCCAAGTAAAAAATCGCTCGTACGCTTTTCAATCTCTCGAACGATTTCAACAGAAGTATCACGAGGAGCATCAATCCAAATATATACCTGATCTCGATCTGCCTTTGGTAACATTCGTGCCTTAAATATCCCAAGAAGTATTGGCGTTATCATTGTGGCGATAAGTACTCCCCAAAATAGTATTTTTAATCGAGTTCTTTTTTGTATGGAGTCCTCATTTTTATTAATGTATTTTGAAAGAAATGATTCGTAGATTTTAATAATTTTTGAATCTCAGTGAGATTCATGTCCAAGACTCCCATCCTTATGAAAGATGTATGCTAAAAATGGATTAATACTAAAGGCCACAAAAAGTGAAGCAAAAAGTGCTATAGAAGCAAAGACTGGAATCGGTTTCATATAATCCCCCATCATCCCAGTAACAGCAAACATGGCAACAAACGACATGATGCGAGTAATGGTTGAAAAAACAATACTCATACCAACCTCACGAACTGAATCAAGAATTGCCTCCATTTTCGTTCGTCAAGTTCGAGGCATCATAGCAAGATGACGAGCATTATTTTCTACCATAACAATCGAATCATCTACCAGAATACCAAGCGAAAGAATCAATGCAAAAAGAGTAATACGGTTGATATCAAGTCCAAATACAAGAGCAACCAAAAATACAATTCCAAGGACCATAGGAATACAAAATGATGCATTGAGTGCATCTCGCATCCCTAGAAAAATTACTAGAATAATAAAAACAATCAGGATACTGACAAATAAATGAAACATCAATTCACTCGTAGCATGTTCTGCAGTGAGTCATTCATTTTGAATGATATGCATTTCAATATTTTTTGGCATTTTCTTACGAAGTTCTTCAATTCGTTCAAGAAGTTTTTCAACCGTTATAACACTATTGGTTCCTTTGAGCTTTGCTATACCAAGAAAAACTGCATCCTTTTGTTCTGTCGAATTACTCAATGTATAGTACGAACGAATATCAATGGGTCCTGATATGATATTTGCAATATCTCTGAGATAAATAGAGGTCTTTTGATCTGATATAATAGGGAAATTCCCTATTGACTCAATATCTTGGAGTCCATGATTTATATGAACTGATATTTTACCGTGGGTATCATCCACATCTCCAATAACACCATATGAAAAACTCTTTTGAAGTTGAGTCGTTACTTGTCAGATATCCAATCCTGCTCACTCAATCTTTCCTTGATCAAGTTCTATGGAAATACTATTCTTATATCCACCAAGTACTTCCATAACAGTTACTCATGAAATTTGTTTGAGCGACTCTCTGAGCTCTACAACAGCAGTACGAAGGTATTTACCAGCACGCACCGTATCGAGTTCTCATGAATAGGTAAAAGCGAGCGAAAGCTGTGGAAGATCCTCTGGATCAATCGATCGAATATTTACATCACTCACTCAAAATGGACGCAAATCATAATTGGAATACATCTTATCATAGAGACGGGTTTTAGCAATCTCCTGATCAATTCCAACCTGAAATGCCACCATAACCGATATGAAGCCATTCGTTGCATAGGAAGCAATCGAGTCAATTCCTTGAAGTTCTGCAATTTTATTTTCAAGAGATTTTGCTATATACTGGCTTCATTCCGATGCGTCATACCCAGGCGCTGGAATTTCAATCATAAAAGCCGGAGCAACGATAGATGGATTATACTGCTTTGGAAGCATGATGTATGCAAGAGCTCCAAACAATGCAATAATTACTATAAAAATAGTTGTTATCTTTTGGTTTTCAAGAAAAAATGCTGTAAATCGTGCTATCATAATTCTATAAATAATAATTTACCTACCGTTTGGTAGTCTATTATAGAAATATGAGCATATAAGTCAAGAGAAAAATAAACACATCTCCAGAAACAGTTGTATTTTCTTTTTGAATTCCTTATAATTTTGTGGTTTACTATTTTATATTTACCTTATGAGCGACACACAAGTACAAATTCAAGATGATACAACTGCCCCACTCTCAACAATGAACACAAAGCCTCTCTCTTCTACCGAAGAAGCAGAAGTAGAAAAAACCTTCTCTGAAGCAAAGGATTTTCGACAGCTCGGAGAAAAAATTACTGCCCCACTTGATTCTATTATTGCAGAAACAGCCATAGTAATTGATGGTGATCCTATTATGCAAGTCTCTGATGAGCTCTCAAAAATGAACTCTTCTGTCCAAGAGGTATATAAGGAAATCATTAATAATGATGGAACCATGATGAAGATTGCAAAATCTGTTCCCCTTCTTGGTACTCTTATGAAGTCTCTCGACAGCAAATGGGATGAGGCAAAATTTAATATTCAATCCCTCCAATGAAAAATTGAAATGATTTTTTCAGGATTTGACCAAGCATACAATTCCCTGAATACGAGTATTGATATGCAGAAAAAATTCCTGGAAGGTATCGATGCAAATCTCGGGAAAGTAGTTGCCTATCGTGACTTTCTTTCTACTAAAATTGAGGCATTCAAGGCACAATGAGCAGAAACAACGGATGAAACCGCAAAGATGAAGCTTGATATGTTTATTCGTCAAGTGGAGTACTTTCAATCCAATCTCAATGTTCTTATCGGAAATCTCGATATGGCTCGAAAACGACTTCTTATGCGACTGGATGCAGCTGCAAAGCTTTCACTCTCTATGAGTTCGTCTCGCCCAATATTTAAGACCCTTCTTTCCACGGCTCTCATCGAAACGAGTTCACAAAAGGCGCTTGATGCATCCATGAAAGCAATTGATGTTATGGGAGAAACGATTGATAAGATGTCTTCTGAGCTTACTGACAAAGCAATTGAATCCTCTCGAAAAAGTGAAGAGCTTTCTTCAAAACCAGTCCTTTCTTCGGAAGTTTTCGTAGAAAATGTTACAAAACTCAAGAACCACTTCGAAACAATTGAGGCATTCCGAGCACAAGTAAAAATCGAGGCTGATGCTGAGAAAAAGGCCTTCGACGATGCAAGTCTAGAGCTCGCAAAAGTAAAAGTTCTCAATGCACAAGAACAAGAAGAACTCGCAAAAGAATTAAATCAATAAAACTCCCCAAAATAATCTCTTTTGGAGCAAGAAAGTAATTAAAAAGTATCATATATAATCTTATTGTTTTAATCTGTATTCAACCATGAATCGATCTAAAAAAGTCACGCTAGGAATATATTTTTTTGCTTTTGTATTACCAATACTCGGAATGATGAATTGTTCAGGATGGAATGAGGGAAGTATGGTTGTTGAATCTTGTATTATTGATGGTACTATTTTTAGAGCTTACGCAGATTTCTATTATGGTTGGTTACTTATATCTGCATTCATGGCTGGAGCCCCCATATTAATATTTATTGGAATTGTAGTTTTTCTGACAAAACTCATCTCAAAAAGAATTGATAAGTTAGAGAACAAATAAATTTACACTGACTATGTCAACTGCAAAATATTTGCATAAAAATCTTTCTTTTTATCAAGGGGGATTTTTTTGTATTTTCCCATATTTTTCCATATAATTACCCTACTTATCAATCCACCATGCTTACACGAATCCTCGAAAAATCATCCGAACAAAAGCCAATAACAAAAGAAATCGAGAAAAAAGTAGATGAGCGCGGCTTCTACTTGTACGAATGGATTTCCTCCGAAGAACTTCGAATGACGCTCGATAATGATTATCTTACCATCGTACGATATGGAAGTATTCCACTTGCAATTATTGCAGCAATTGCGGGTTTTATCGGATTTGCCGGAGGAATCCCTGGATCAATCATAGCTATTCTTATGGTTCTTGGATTATTCTATATAGTTATCTTTATTCTTCTTTTCTTTGGATTTCTTCGAAAATCTTACCTCTATACGAGAGGGGCAAATGTAGTGATTACAGATAATCATTTTGTACAGGGTGGGAAAATACTTGCAAAAAATAATACCAATTCCATTCAGGAACGTTTTTCCCTCTATGAAAGAGTATTTCATGAGAAATTTCTAGAAGCCTCACGTCTTGCTGAAAAAAAGCAAATTGAGAAAAAAGCCCTCTTTGATAATCTCAAGGATATAGCCATGGGATGAGGAAATATTATCAAACATGTGGGGCGTTCTCGTGATTCTGGAGGGATAATTCTCGTGATTCTTATTGCTGGGTTTCTCTATAGTTTTATGATGGCAAGTGTATACTTTATCGGGATGTTTTTCATCGCAATTTTTGGTCGTATATTTGGTTGGCTGGCCCATATGTATCTCTTAGCCATAAGTAATAAAGAACATATTATTCAAAATTTATTTGGAGAAATAGATGAAAGTGCACAGAAACTTGAGAAGGAAAAAGAAAATATAATCAATCTCTTAAGTGAAGCATCAAGGAATGAATGGAAAGAAAATCTCCTCGGGAAAATTAACGAATCTACTACACTCCTCGGGAAAATATCAGGAGACGCAGTCAATGATAGTATAAAGCTTCGAAAAACTTTAGAAGACTCATCATTTAAAGATATCTTCAATTTTATAAAGTATAATAATTGGATAAAGAAACAGATTCTAGAACCAATTGATTCCATACTTTTGCTCATAGAAAAAAACTATGCTACAATAGAGAAGACCATCTCTTCTCTTGAAGATGAAATTATAAAAACAACAGACCCATCCCTTAAGAAACCACTTGAAATTCAAAAAGAACGACTTTTGCTTCAAAAGGAAAGTTTCAAAAGAATCATAAGAATGCTTCAAGGATATAAGGAAAAACTTTCTTAATACCATTCGTTTCATGCAACATTTAAGAGATCTATTCATAGATAGTAATATCTCAATCGAAGAGATCCGCGATAAAGTAAGAGCAATAGAATATTACAAGTATCCTACTTTTCCAAAAAGTATAAAGTGGTTTATGGCATATTTGATTTTTGTTCCAATCACACTTGTTTTTTTGGATGAATTCTTCGATGTTTCAAAATCAAATATATTTACCAATCAAATTGCAATTATTGTCTTTATTGGAAGCATTATTCTTGGAGTAATCATACCCATTCTATACTATATCTGATTTTTTCTTATCTATACTCCAAACAAAAATTCTAAACGACATAATCAAGTACTCTCTTTTCTTGATCAAGCTATACAACATACTACCATAATCCAAGAACAGTATTCTGAATTAAAAATGTTAATTGAGACCGATAAAACAGTATCTGGAATTGATCCAAAAACAGTTATACATATACGAGATAAAATCCAAGAAATCACAAAAGCAATATCGCTCATAAAACAAACGTGAAAGAGGCTCAAGATGGAGCGACAATATGCTCATGTATTTGTAAATGAAAGACTGTACGATACCTACATTGAATTATTTACTGAAAAATACCAAGAAATAAGTCTTCGTCTCTTTCTTGGTTTTGAAGAGACTATAAATGAATGGATGAATTCTCATACCCATGAGCTTATAGAACTTGAAAAGAGTATAAATCAACAAATCATTCAACAACCATTAGAAATAACTATTAATTCCCCTCTCACACTTCAACAAATACGATTACAAGATCATATTTATTCTCTCAAACAAGTTCAAATTACTTCCTAATATTTTTTTATGACACAAAAAGATTCTGGTTTCGATGCATTTTTTCAAGCGATTACTACCTCTCCTGAATTTAAAGATGCAGTTACAAAAGATTGGAAGTGAGATTCACTTGCATCTCTTGAATCCTCCCTTGAAGAAATGCAATCATGAGTAGATAAGGCTGCCAATATTATGAAAAACTTTGATAGTACTTTTAATACGCCAGAAGCTCAATCAGCTATAAATCCTCCAAAAACTGGAAATCCACAGGATGAACAAGCTCCTTCAATCATAGAAGTGCAACGATTTGAAAAAAAAGAATGAAAACCATGGGGATTCGAAGCGGTTGCTGGGATGGATGTACTCAAAGATGAACTTCAAGATAGTTTTATTAAGCCAATTCGTTTTAAGTTCTTAATAGAACGACTCAAAAAACAATCTCCTGATATGGAAAGTACCCCAGAAGAAAAAAAGAAACATGAACTTCTCTTGAAACTCTATAGTGAATATGAGAAATTTAAAATTTCTATTCCAACAGGAATGCTCTTCTATGGCCCTCCTTGAACAGGAAAGACATTCATTACCAAGAAACTTGCTGAAGAACTTGGTTGTGGCTTTGTTGCAAAAAATATGGGCGAATTTGGTTCATCATATCTCCATCAGACCACAAAAAATATTAAAGACTTTTTTACTGCTACCAAAAAAGCTGCCGAAAAAGAACCAATTATCTTATTTTTGGATGAGATTGACTCACTTGTCTCTGCTCGAACGGATCGAGTTGATGCAAATAAGGCAGAGGAAATAAGCCAATTCCTCCAGGAATTCAATGCACTCGAAACAGCACCAAATCTCATAGTTATTGCAGCAACCAATCGGCCTGATCATCTCGATCCAGCTATCCTTCGTTCTGGACGTCTTGATAAAAAAATCTATCTTGGACCTCCTGATGAGATAGCTCGTCGAGAGCTTTTCAAGATGTATATAGAAAAATCTGGACGTCCTCATGAAGCTCTCGATTATGATGAGCTTTCTCATCTTACAGAATGATATGTTTCTGCTGATATTGAAACCATGTGTGATGAAGTTGCACGCGATGCTTCGAGAAATCTTCTTGAACTCCTTGATGAAGCTGAAAATGGTTCACTTACCGATACAGATCTCAGTGGACACACTATTACGATGGATTCCCTTCGTAAAACTATTATAGAAACTCCATCTTCTCTCAAGATGGTAGATATGAGTATATATGAGAGTTGGCTGGAGAAGGTTAAGTAAGTTAAATACTACTATGAAGATACAAGCAACTGAACTCTTAATTAAATACAAAAATGTATTAATCAACTCACAAGTTAAAATAGATGAGCGATCGAAGGTAATTCTCAGTCATCTTACTAAAATGTCTGTAATATTTTTAGTAGTGATGACATTATTTATTGGTCTTTCAAAAGGAAGAACAGGTGGTGATCCATTTAAAATTATTATGTTCAATATTTTTTATGGCTTAATAATGTGAATACTTGCATATACTCATCCTCTTATACCCAATTTTCTTATTTGAAATATTATCACACCACTCCTCACTTTACCATTAGTAAAAATTTCAAAAGATATAGAGAACCTTATTGCAAAAATTAACAATACCATAGACCTCATCCAAGATATGGATGAAATACTTGATTTTTTGGATCATCTTCAAAAAATATTAAAATTTCTAACGGTCTATAAGTTCCTTTTTAGATTCTTGGTATGAGTCAATATAGAAGATATTTTCGAGGAAACGAAGATATGGGTAATGTGAGTTTTACGAGACCTCAAGTCAGATCTCAATATCCAGATTATGAATCAGCAATCAATTCTCAAAACAGCAAAATCCGAAGTCGAAATACATATCTGATGAACCACCGAACTCAATCAAGTCTCAGAACTCCAGAAAGTTCGACTTGATCGACAGATTGAACAATTTGAAGAATTACAGAAAGTAATAGTGAAGATATAGTTTGCTTCAAAAAACTTATTGTGATAAAATTTTCCTAACACTCCAGATATTTGATATGAATGTATATGAGGATAGTTTGGAGATAATAAAATAGAAATTATATGCAAAAATCTCCATTCCTCTTGAATCAATATAAAACTATCAAAAATAAAATCCAAAAAGATATAAATACATCTATTTATACTTATGCTTGAATATGGGGATTTATACTAACTATATTAATAATTTGTTATAGTGTAATTAAGATGGTTTTATATATTGAGAACCTATTTCCATGAAGTATGGAAAATATCTCTCTTCTTATTTTTATAGTACTGGGTATTATTATAATTGGTATATGATCTATTTATACTATATACAAACTCGTTAATAATTTACTCATATTTCCTATCAATGTTATTCTAAAAATGACTGAAAATCATATTTATTCACTCAATAAAAGTATCAATAATAAAATATATGATTTACAGCAAATTGATGAAATACTTGATAAATTAGAAAATGCTAGATATTTATATAGATTTCTTTTTATTATACGTCGAAGTATCTACTATTTGAGTAGAAAGAATTTTTCCGCACTTTCCAAAATTATTGAATCTAACATAGATTGGATATTATGAATTCTTGCTAATCTCCGATCTGACCTCCAGATTCGTCTCACAGAACAACAACAAACTCTTCAATCCGCCAAATCTGAAGTCGAGAAGAATATAACCTGAAATACTGATCTAAATCAAGTCTCTGAACTTCAACAAGCTCGTCTAAATAGACAGATCGAGCAATTCAAAAATCTTCAAAAAACTCTGGTACAAGTATAGTAATAAATTCATCTTCTATTTATAATACAATATGGAACAACTCGGCTGAATCATATTTCTTGTTATTTTTCTTCTTATTCTCCCTTGAATTGCCATCTATTGAGCTTATAAATGGGTACAGGGACTTTTTCAGGATATAAGAAAAACAGAAAATGAGAGGAAAAAGATGGAGGAAATAGATGATGTTTCTTATAAAAACATTGAAAGTGAACAAGAATTCCATCAATATTCATTTTACCCTACATGAATGAGTCGAACATTTTCAACAAAACCTATAATATGATGAGAAATTACGAAACAACAAACTCTCTTCTATACACTTACATGACTCTCTTTTCTTACTTGAAAATATAAATACACTGAAATTGTTTTAAGGAATGTAAATACAAGATATTTTGTGAATAATAAGATTGTTATTACTGAACATTTTTGAAAATTTTATATCCTCTATACATGATTTATTACATATTTATTTACAGCATACTGATATAGCTTTATTCTAGGAGTATGTACACTTCTCTTCTTCGCAATAACCAATAAAAAAGTTCTAGAAACATTTATGAATGAAAATTCGCTCTATTTGGTAATTTATATGCTTACTGTTATTCCAATTAGCATCCCTGCTATATCAGTATTAAATCCAAGGAGATTTATAACACTACTCAAACAACAATCTATGGAATCATTAGAGTTTGAGGATAGCTTTGATGCCTATTCAAAAGATCCTATTGAAGCAAGAACCATTATAACACCTGCACTCATGGTTCGAGTAGAACAATTCAGTAAACAATGGTGACTAAAATGAAAAATCAGGATCATTTGGAAATGAAATGATATCATCTTTGCGATTAAATGAGATATCGATACTCTCAAGTGAGGAGATGACTTCCTGATATCTCTCCAAGAATATTTAAATCTCAGTTATTATAAAATATAAATATTCACTTATAGAATTTGCTTTTCATTTCTCAATATGATACCCTATTAGGGTATTATTTTTTATTCTAAACTTATTATGACTGGAACCACATTGGAAACACCTGTATTTGGTATTCTTGGAGAAACAACCAATACACTCTTATGACTTGGTGGGATTGCACTTATTATTGGGCTTTATTTCATCGTCACATATAACTCAATCATCAATGCAAAAAACTCTACAGGTGAGGCATTTTCTGCAATTGATACCGTTCTTCAGAATAGATACAATCTTATTCCAAATCTCGTTGAAGTTGTAAAAAAATATGCTGCACATGAGGTAGCTGTATTTGATAAAGTTTCAGAAATGCGAGCTGCACTTCTTTCCAATACTGACAAATGAAGCAGTGAACGATTCTCGAAAGAAAATGAACTTCAATCTACTATGAAATCACTCTTTGCAGTTGCTGAGAATTATCCAGATCTCAAGGCAAGTACAAACTTTCTCGAACTTCAAACTCAATGGGCTGAATTGGAAGATCGTCTCCAATGAGCTCGTCGAGCATATAACTCTGCCGTAAAAATGCTCAATAATAAAAAGGAAATGTTCCCTTCTAATATGGTTGCAAAGATGATGACACTTCCGGAATATGCTATGTTTGAAGCTGAAGAGGCTGCTCGAGTAGAAAAGATGGATGCAAAAGCTATGTTTAATGCATAATACTCTCTAACTGATATGTTTAATATTGATTTTGCAACTCTCCCTGAAGAGTCCAAGAAACATCTTGCCCCAGAAGAAATAGTAACTCTCAACTCACTCTTCTCAGATCCTACCATCCAAAAACAACTCGAAGATATCGAAGAGCAACGAAAAATACGTCAAAAATGGAAATATGCAGTATATGGTTGATGTAGTGTTCTCACTCTTGGACTCTCATTTTTACTCGGAAATGATGAGAATATTTTCATAAAATTATTAGATGGATTCTTTTATACCATTGGTTCTGGGGATAATTCTTTCTCTCCAGTAATCTGGACTGCTATTGGTTCCTATTCTCTGGGGATTGGTATTCTCTATAAAAAGTTTGCATCAAAAATTGAAATTCCTCTCAAAAGCGAAGTACTGAGTAAAATGTGTCCACTCCTCTATTCAAAACTGGAATATAGTTACGATGAAAAACATTCTTTTGATGAACTTGAAATTCTTAAGACGAAAGAATTTCTTGATTCGTATGATAGTCTTGATCGTGTTGAAGACTCTGTACATTTCAACGTAGAAAAGGATGGAAAAATCTTCTCAGTAAATGGATTTGAACTTGAAACATCTGAAATGCGATGAAGTGGAAAAAATCGAAGAAGAGTAACTACAAATCACTGTTATCTCATGAAAGCAGTATTTCCTTATGCACGAATTCCCCTTCAAGATGATCTCCATATTCTCTCTGATCAGGCAGATTCAAACACAAGTAAAAAATGGTTTCTCCCAATTTTCTTTACCCTATTTTCTAGTCCATTTCTTATAGTAATACTCTCTCAAATATCAGAAAATCTTTGGTGGATAGGTCTCCTATGAGGTATTGGAATCGGAAGTATGTTTTATTTCTATAATAAACGAAAGATAAATGAAAACCGTATTCATCTCGAAAATATAGAGTTTGAAAAGCTCTTTGATGTAAAGTGTGAAGATCAAATAACAAGTCGTATGATACTTACTCCAGCATTTATGGATCGTATAGTTCAGTTCATACAAAAAACATGAAATCAGTATGAATTTATATTTCAAAGTAATATCATGTATGTAAAAAGACATATTCATGGAAATTATCTAGAAGCTGGAACAGAAAAAAATATGCTTACGAATTTACGATGATTTGTTCAATTTTATACTGATATGCGTGAAATTATTTCTTTTACACACGATATGAATCTGATGTATCTCTCAAAGACCACAGATCAAAGTGGCATTATCAATAAAGGGACTGCACTCCCTGCAATCATTCCAATCCAAATGATAAAACCAAATAATAATACAAATGGATTTTTCTCTAAAATTACTGCTCGCTTTGCATAATTATGCAACATCTATCACGTTTCCTTTTTCAAACCAAGATATCCGCTCATATGAGCGGATTTTTTCTTGCATCCCTTTTGGAATCCCTATTTGATATACGATTTCAACGAATTCTATAGCAGTCCGCTCAATATTTGTACGGAGTAATCCGTCTGGAATAAGTGCATGCGGGCGGAGATATAACTGCATATTTTTAAAATCCCTTTTCCAATTCTGTTTTATTTTTTCGATTTCTCCTATACAGATATCAATGACATCTGGATTTCCTGCGCGGAACTGGAAAAACATATTTTCAAATGCTCGTCGTTTTACATCAAGATATTCCCCATTTCTAAATTCTTCTAAGAGTGCTCAAAAAAACCATGCGATAGAATCTTTCAGATTCGCTTCGATATAATCAGTTCGTTCATATATCGCCTGATTTCTTCAATCCCTCTCCAGTGCAAGGGCCATTTCAAGCTGAGAATTCATTGATACAAGTTCTTCGATACGCCTATTAAGAGAGAGATTCTCTCGAACTCGTTCTGATCATTTCTTTTCATTGACTCGAAGTGCCTGAGCCTCATGAGACAAATTTGCAACCTGCTCAGAGAGTGTTTTTCCAGGGAGTTTCAACGGAGACATAACCTTTTCTATTGCCCTATATCCTGTCTCAATAGGAACAAGTTTCTGCCACCAATTTTGAAATTTTTGTGCATTCTTTTGTGCTACTTCCAAAAGTACTATACGTTCTTGGAGATTTGTTTTGAGTGATATATTTTCACTACTCACTTCCGATAATTCTGTACGTAAAGAGAGAAGCTGTTCTTGAATTGAAACATTATTTTTTCGAAATCGACGGATAGCATCCTGAAGAAGTGAATGTATTGACTTTTTTCATTCTATAGCCGTATCAGCTCGAGTAGTCTCATTATGCAAATCTCTGAGAATCTGTGCTATCTTATCACCGTACACTCGTTCCATATAAGCAAGAGCTGCATCTCATCATTTTGCAGACATCACGGATAATATTCGAAATACCGATGCATTCACCTGAACTGTTGTCTGAAAAATGGATTGTTCAATAATATCTTGAAAAGAAGCACTCACTTGTTTAGAAAGGGATGCATAGTAGAGATCACTCCCATTATCGATTCCATGTGTAATTGCTTGTTCGATAGAATGTACAAGTTTTTCTATAGAACATGTTAGATCAGCATCAAGTACTCGTTTTCGTAAAAAGAATTCAAACAAAGATAAGCATGTGAGGGCAAATTCTTTTTCAAAATCCTTACATATTCCTTGAATTCATTTTGGATTACATCGAGCATCATAAACGGCGCAGAAAAAGCGCTCTCCAAAATACTTGAGTTGAGTACTATCATTTTCCTGTAATAGAGAAGTTGAGCTGTTATTCATACTATATAAGATATATATTAATATAAATTGTCAATTAATTTATAGAATCATTACAAAATAACTTTACAAATGAAACATATTCCGTATTATGGTTCACGTAAGTTGTTCGTTGTACGCTATCGTCAATCTGTTTGCACAGTTTCAGGTGAGTATAAAAGAGATTTACGTGTTTTATTTTTTCTTTTTTATTGTTATGGCTAAAAAGCTATTCGTAGGAAATCTTAGTTGGAAAATGACTAATGAAGACCTTTACAGTGTATTTGCTGAATTCGGAGAAATCGAAGAGGCAGTAGTTGCTATCGACAAACTCTCTGGTCGTTCTAAGGGGTTTGGATTCGTTACTTACGTTGAAGACGCAAGTGCAGCATCTGCTATCGAAGCTCTTAATGGTGCTGAGATTGAAGGTCGTCAGATTGCAGTGAATGAAGCTCTTCCTCCAAAACCACGTGAGGAACGTCGAAGTTTCCGCAATGATCGTTACTAATATATACGGTACGATACAATATAAAAACCCCACTCACGTGGGGTTTTTATATTGCTCATATGTCAATATTTGACGAATTATACATTATAATGTATCCTATACATATACTAACAAGTTCTTATGATAGACTATGCTCATGAATGGAAAGAATTTCAAGAACTCCCACTCGAGGAGAAAAAGAAAATTGCCCTCAATATTATAAGTCAGTTCAGATGAAAATGAGAAATATTTGATCTCATATTTGAGTACCTGACCCGAGGGAATAATATTACGGAGCAAGATTGTATTGATGTATATCAGAGTCTTATGAAAACTTCTTTTGGAGTAGAAAGTGAGAATGAAAAACTCGCCCTCGAACAACTGAATACTATTAAGGCAAAGTGACTCCGTATGAAAGAAATAGAACTTTCAGAAAGGAAGGATACCGAGCAGGATGCGATTCAAATGATTAATTCTCTATAATTTCCCACATATGTATACATTTAAGAAAAAGCTCAATCACATATCTCTCTTTTATGATATAAATAATCCAGAGAGGAATGAACAAATCCCTCCTCAAGAATGATTAGATAAAGCAATGAAGAATGCTGACAAAAATAATTCGGTTGTATTTAAAGAAAATCTTGAAAGTACTCAGATTAGTTTAAAAGCTGAGCTTAATAACGAAGCCCTTAAGAAACCATATGGCCCTGAAGCACTCAAAAATATTATAGGTCAGGAAGCGGGTGGAGATGCCAATCGTTTTTATGCAACATTGCCTTCAGAAAAACTGAATGATTATATTGTTTGGTTAAATAAACTTGCTAACCAGATGGAAAAGAACCCTAGTCTATATTGACTGCAACCAAAACAAAAACAAAATACTGTTCAAGAACCAGTAATTCAACAACCCGAACCAACCTCATTAAATCAATTATCAGATGCATGAGTAAATCAAGGACCATTGCCAAAATTTGAACCTATAAAGCGTGGAGGTACAACTTTTAACCGAGAAGGATATGATGGAGTAACTCAAGAAAAAATTCAACAAGCAAGTGTACTCCTCAGTGAAATAGAACGCTCAAGTTTTGCAAATCCAAATACTAAAAAGAAATTAAAAGATCTCCTTACAGATCTTGCGAGAAGGAATGAATCAATTCCAAATCCACATCCAAATGCTCCAAATGCCCAACGGCCAGTAGGGGTACCAATATCAAATGATGCACTTAGCAAGTTATGACTCAATCTAGGACAGATTAATAGTCTCCGATTAAATATGTCAATCAAATATCCAGAAAATGGTCCAGCACTTGATCCTGATAAAAACAAGCAAAAAAAAGTATCAGCAATAAAGCTTCTAGAACTGAGTTAAAATTGATTTGATTCAAAAAAACACCCGATATCGGGTGTTTTTTATTTCTATCTCTTTTTGTACCTCTAAATGAAATGGTAGCGCTACGGAGAATCGAACTCCGGTTTACGGGATGAAAACCCGGTGTCCTAACCACTAGACGATAGCGCCAAATCCTTACGGAAATCCTTGAGAGGATGCGATCTAGAGGGACAAAAAGAGATAAAAATGGTCGGAGACGCGAGACTCGAACTCGCAACCCCGTGCTCCCAAAGCACGTGCGCTAGCCAATTGCGCCAGTCTCCGAAATTTTTACGTAAAATGGTGGGCGTACGTGGACTTGAACCACGGACCTCAGCATTATCAGTGCTGCGCTCTAACCAGCTGAGCTATACGCCCACAAAAGTGGAAAAGGTACAGACGGCAAGGGACAAACATGATTGTATCTTACCGCCTGTACCTCTTATAATGCCATTCTTATTGAGAAACAAATGGAGCGGGTGATGGGACTCGAACCCATAACAGCCTGCTTGGAAGGCAGGGACTCTAGCCATTGAGCTACACCCGCAAAACTTTTCTCGAAAGAGAGCATGGGCATTGTATAAAAATGTATCTTCTTGTCAAAACAATTTTCTACTTTTTATGCTTTTTCTCATTCTGGGAGCCATAGGAAAAGTGATAAATCAATCTTTTTATCCTGTATTTTTACCCCATCTGACTCTAAGCGAATTATCTTATTCTCAATTCATCCACGGTATCCAGAAATTTTTCCATTACTTGCTATCACCTTATAACATGGGTATCTATCTAGTTCTCGATTGGCTGACAACATAGATGCAATTGCACGAGGAGAAGTATGAAAATATTCTGCTAGTATCTTATAAGTTGTCACCTTCCCTTTTGGAATAGAAGATAATAGTCAAAATAGCTCATATTTTATGCTCATAACTATGCTTTTTTAAAAATATAGAGTACCCGATCTTGTCATCCTATATCATAAAATACCTCATCAAACAAGACAAGTCCGAGTGCTTTCATAGCTTTTTCACCATCTTTCCATTCTTCTTCACTTGGCATTTTATAAAGCACAATCTTCCCTTTTGCTGAAAGAAATGGTACAGACCATTCAAGAATCTGAGGGAGATATGCAGTTGCCCGAGAAACAACCAGATCATATTGTCATCGATGTTTCTTCTCCAATGCAAGCTTCTCGGCCCTTTCATGGATAGAACAAATGCCATGAAGACCAAGCTCATGAATAAAATGATCCATGGCTTTTACTTTTTTTCCAACACTGTCCAAAAGAACCACATCGAGATCTTCATCCATAATTTTTAATGGAATACCTGGGAATCATCCTCCACTTCCAATATCAAGCAATCTCCCTTCTGGTTTTGCAAATCGATATATCATCAAAGAATCAATAAAATGCTTCTCAATAATTCCTTCTTTATCACGAATTGCGGAAAGATTCGTATGGCTATTGTACGTAATAAAAAGTGTCAGAAACTGTTCAAAGAGTTCAAATTCTTCTTCAGTTAACTGAATATTATAATTGGAAAATATATTATGCATATGTCGAGTAGTATTGACGCAGTATACAGACAAATAATTGAAAATCAAAAAAGATTCTGGTAATATCACTATATGACTTGATATAACATTGATAAAACTCTTCCACCTGAAAAAACAGAAGAAGGGAACATTCTCGCACAACACCATATGAACCGAACTCGATGAGTCGGAAGTTCTCCTGTTCAACAAGAAAACTTTACCACTCAATCACCAAAGACGGTAATTTCAGAAAACCTTAAAAAACACGTTCAAGAACTTTCACAAAAGAAAAAAAGAATTATAATTTCAAGGATTCGAACTATCGAAGGAGTGTATGAATATAAAAAATGAGAGTCTACCTGGTATCCATATACCCAAAGTGGATGAATTCAAGAGAAAGAAACATTTCGGGCTCTTGAAAAGGAATTTCGTAAAAATCAACAAAATACAAGCCATAAACAAGAACGACTTTTCCTTCTTTCACTCATGGAGTATGTAAAAAGCCTCTTACCGAAAGCACATACGGATACAGAGAAAACCATGGAACAGATTTTTCTCCAGGAACAAGTCGATGAAACAAAAATGCTAGTTGACCAACTTCTTGCATCATTCCAGCCTCCGAGTGTTCAAGATGAACTTACCTCTATCCTGGTAGCACTTACAGAGAAAAAATACAATGAACTTCCGAAACTTAGGAAACGTGTTCTCGATCTCATTGATGCAGAACATCATGCTCGAGAATTAGGATATTCCGAAGAAGATGACCAATAATAATCAATCAATTATGAATCAAAGAGAATTCACAGTACAAGCAACAGAACATCAAGAATCCTCTCAAATTCTTGATGTTTTCATGAAACAAGTTCAAGAAAAAATCGGAATCACTCTTGATGCGGATTCGATTGATTCTCATATTTCGTATATTCCTAGCAATAAAGAAGGGGGGTTTACTCTCCTATTTGATAAAATCGAAGTGGGACATATAACTTATGAAATGAAAGAGGATGAAAAACACCCAAATGGGAAACATATTGTCATACATATGTTTGGAACTACCAATCTTCACTCTGATTCTAGGAATAGTTCCAATCTTCCATTTTATCGAGATTTACAAAAACTCCCTACTGAGAATCCATCTATCAAATATTTATGACACGTACTATTTGCACACTTTGTACGTACCCATGCACAATGATATACAAAAATATTTCTTGACGTACTCGATACAAAGGAATATTGGAGAGATAAAGTTGGAAAATTTTTAGTAACCCAAGGACTTATCACACGAGCACACAGTCAAGGAATGGAAGTAGTATATACCCTTCCCTCTTCAAGAGAGGAAACAAGTAGTCTCGAGGCTAAACTTGCACGATATGGCATAACTCCTCCTTAGGAAGTTACCAACGCTTAAAACTTGGACATGCCTGGGTAACATCAATAAGTGAAAATCAAGGATGCTGTATAGCATCTTTTATTGTTTGTTTTAATTCAGCAAATTTTAATGAATCTGCACGTACTGCAAATCGACATCAGGCTTGTTTTGCGAGTTCAACCGGATCAAATGGGGCAATCGTGTTTCCTGTTGGAGTTGTTTTTGTCTTTGCACCGAGTGGAGTAGTAGGACTTGCTTGACCTGTTGTCAGAGCATAATTCTCATTATTAAAAACAATATATGTCATATCAATATCTCTTCGGCACGCATGTATAAAATGCCCCATTCCAATTCAATATCCATCACCATCACCTCATACAGCCATAACGGTAAGTTCGGGCTTAGTAATCTTTACTCCGGTTGCAAATGGAAGTGTTCGTCCATGGAGGGTTTCTGCTGCATATCCATCAATATATTGAGAGGCCTTTCCAGAACAACCAACACCAGATACTACAACTCTCTGATGCGATTCTATCCCGAGTTCTTTAAAAGCATTTTTTATAGCCATTATAATAAGAAAATCCCCGCAACCAGGACACCATTGGATGTTTGTAAGTCAAGAACGCATATTATTGAAGGGTTAAAAGATCTTCCATATAAAATGGTAACAAATCATATTTTCTAAGATGTCGGATTTCAAGACCTTCGATATATGCAAGTCAGAGCTCTTTTGTAAGATATCCTTCGAGTTGTCCAGAATAATTATTCTCAACGAAAACAATCTCTTCACACTTCATGAGTTCATCACGGAGACGAACATCAACGGGTGCGAGGAACTTGATAATCACCAGTCCCCATTCAGGATTTTGCTCAACAAAAGCTCGAGCCGTATAGGCATTAAAACTGGTTGTTATCATTTTTTTCTTGGCAGATGGATTTACCACTTCATATCCATAGATACCCTCTTTTTCAAAGAAATTCTGAAGTTTTTTCGCTCGTTTTTCCGTCATTTTTACTTTCATTTCCATCTCTTCAGTTGTTGCACCATATTCATCATGCTCATAACTTGTTGCTATAAAGTCTCCATTTATAGTACCAACACGAACATATGGAGAAATCCCATCATCCGTGAGCTCATATCGCTTATAATCAGCACTTGGCGTTTCAAGAAGTTTTCCACGCTCAACAGGAGCAGGTTTTAATGCTCCGATTGAAACCTTTCCTTCTGAAAATTGTTTATCCGTAAGAAGAATAACAGTTGTTTGATATTTTTGAGCAATGTTGAGTGATTGCCCCCCCATATAATATCATTCTTCCATAGAAGATGGAATCATAACAACATTATCAGTATCACCAAATGTTGGACGAACTGCATAAAGCATATCACCCTGTTCATGATAGGTCGGAGTTCCAGTGCTTGGGCCTGCTCGTTGAGAAAGCACTGCTACAATAGGAAACTCAGCCTGAGCTGCAAAAGAAAGA
>CAKZJF010000058.1 GCA_936941205.1 uncultured Candidatus Altimarinota bacterium
GCTTTCACCGGGGATTGCTGCTAATGCAATGCGATAGTGGGTACTGTCATAACCCTCTACCGACTCCACACCCAGATCTTCAAAAGTTTGCGAGTTCGCTCCAACGGGATAGTTCTCATAAACGAACAGCGCCTCAAACAGATCTTGACTACCAAGATTGGCTAACTGGGAGATCGCCATTAATCCTAGATGGGCATGCGCTTCTTGTTCTGCTTGTGCAATTTGTTGTGCCCGTAGCCATTGATTTAAAGGCAGGCTTGGGTTGATCTCAGTGCGTAGTGGTAGTGTGCCAATAAATAAGCCAATGGCACGATCAATACCAGGCAGTAAGCTATTGCGACCATTACGTACGCTACCGATAGTGAGCTCAGGCAGACGACTCATGCGTGTCAGCAACAAGATAAAAAGACCTTGTAACACGCTCGCCGGCGTCAATCCCTGTTGTCTTGCAAATTGCTCTAATTTAGTAGTGCCGCTCGCATTGATGGTGTGCCATACCTCGCCAATGCCTTCTTGAACTACGCTCGGTGGCGCTAACTCTAGCGGGGTAGCGTTCATGCTGGCTAAGTGTTCTTGCCAGTAGCTTATTGCGCTTGCGCGATCTTGTTGGGCTAGCCAGGCGAGGTGTGCTTGCCAAGCAAATGGTTTTTCTAGAGCTGCTGATTTACCTTGATGCTCTGCGGCATACAACAGAGCTAATTCTTGTAAGAGGATAGGAACAGACCAGCCATCTAAGTTTAGGTGATGGTTGGAGATTAATAGCGCATAACGGTTGTCATCTAAAGGCATGCAGCGCGCACGGATGAGCGGGCCTTTTTCTAAATCAAAACCTTGCGCGCGATCTAGTGAGCGCAAAGCATCAATGCGTACTTGAGCATCACCTGCTAACTCTACATTTTGCCAATCATAAAAATGCTTCACTGTATCTCATTGTATTCAAGTTATATCCCTTATTTCTTGTATTCCATTATCTTCAGAAACTGTAAATCCTTCTTGCCATAAAAATCCATATTTTTCTGGAAATTTTGAGAGTGATGCTCGTGTATTAAATGAAACATACTGAGTAACTTCGCCACCTTCCCCTGAAGAAGAATGAGTCATATCATCGGCAATATGTACAATCATTTCTGCCAAAGTACGTTCTGGATTTAATTGGATTTTTTCATCTTTCATGATGAGAAATTTTTTCAAACTGTTATGTCCAGTCATTCCCCCCATAGATTGAATCGTAGCAAAAACACGAGGATCAAGTCCTTTATCTGAGAATAGAGTTTCAATCGTTTTATATCATTCTTCTCAGTATACATCGATTTCTCCTCAGGCTTTTTTTGCCTTCTTTCTCATTACTTCAATTCGCTTATCTCCATCATGAAGAATTGCTGAAGTAATAATTGCATCTTTCTGTTCATCAGGAATTCAAAGTGCATCTGCAATTTTATTTGCTGCATATGCGACAGCAATACAATGACGACCAACATTCGAAAAGTCTTCAAAATCAGCCTCTTTTGTATAGGGATTCATCATTTCTCAGCTTCCAAACGGGGAAACTCCAGTTATATCCAAAATACCCATTGCTTCTGGGTATTTTTCTTGCAATTCAGTGGCAAGTTGCATAAGCTTTACCAATGAAATGGAAATTTTTGAACACTCTAATCCTTGAGAAATTTCAGACATAAAAAATAATTATATAATGTATTATACATTAATATATAATTATATCAATACTAAATACAGGAAATATACTCTCTCATCAGATTTTGAATATAGGGCAAAAGCTGGTTATCTCATTCGATTGAAAATGATTCGAATATCTCATTCTGAGAATCGGGTTGAATTTTTACAACTCATTTTAATTCAACTCCATATGTAATATTGATCGTATGAGTCGGCATTATTGGGTCAAAGGCGTTTCCTATAAACTGTGTATCATAGACTCAAAGGAGAAACTTACTTGCAATATCTTCAGGTCGGATTCCTGTTTCCTCAAAGAGTTTCCGTTCAAATACCTCTTCTTGCTGTTCTCATTTTTGTATACGTCAACCAGGAACGAACCACTCTCCTTTATATGGTTGATTGGTTCGTTTTCCGAGAAATACCTTATTGTTATATACAATAAAGAAATCAATACATACTACTGGCATGATTTCCAGAATTCGCTGATATTCTTTTGATTCAATAAACATAACTATTCATACTGAGCAAGTATCTCGTAACCATGTTTTTTGAGGATTTCTTCTTTACGAAAAAGTTCAACATCAGAACGAACCATCTCAGCAACCATCTCAGCAATAGTATATTCACGTTTCCATCCAAGTTTTGTTTCAGCCTTTGTAGCATCTCAGAGGAGAAAATCAACTTCTGCAGGACGAAAATATCGGGAATCAACTTCAACGATACATTCTCCTGTTGCAACATTATATCCTTTCTCTTCTATTCCTTGTCATCTCCACTCAAGTTGGATATTCACTTCTGCAAATGCCCATTCTATAAATTGACGAACAGAATATGCCTCTCCAGAAGCGAGTACATAATCCTCAGGAGTTTCTTGTTGGAGCATAAGCCACATTCCTTTTACATAATCCTTAGCATGCCCCCAATCTCGTTTTGCATCAAGATTCCCAATATAGAGTGTTTTTTCAAGTCCAAGATGAATACGAGATACGGCACGAGTAATCTTGCGAGTTACAAATGTCTCACCTCGAAGTGGGGATTCATGATTAAAAAGAATTCCATTACATGCAAACATATTGTAGCTCTCTTTGTAGTTTCGAGTGATCCACATTGCATAAAGCTTGGCACATCCGTATGGACTTCGTGGATGCATCGGAGAATCTTCCGTATATCCCTTTTCTGGACGATTATAATCCAATCCGCCAAAGAGTTCAGAAGTAGATGCTTGATAAAAACGACAAGTCTCAGTGAGTCCAGCTATACGAATCGCTTCAAGTAGACGAAGTGTTCCGATTCCATCAGTATTTGCTGTATATTCAGGCATATCAAAACTTACCTTCACATGAGACTGTGCAGCCAGATTATAGATCTCATCAGGTCGAATATCAGCCACCAATTTTACAAGATTCGCACTATCTGTCATATCTCCATAGTGGAGAATAAATCTTTTTCCCTTACTATGAATATCTTGATAAAGGTGATCAACTCGATTCGTATTTAAGAGTGATGATCTTCTCTTAATACCATGAACCTCATACCCTTTTTCAAGAAGAAATTCTGCAAGATAGGCACCATCCTGTCCAGTTATACCAGTAATGAGAGCTTTTTTAGACATATGAAAAGGAGGTTAGATTATAGAATTATAGAGAGTAATAAACTGTTGAAATGAGTGCTTCCATGAAAAAAGCTCATACGTTGCTCAGCTTTTCATCTCCCCTTGATCTAGACGGAGTATTTCAATCATCGCATTTTGCAGTGCTGAAATATCTCATGAAGGAATCAGAGAAAAATACGAAAAATCGAGGAGTTCTCTTGTACCTCAAACATCGGTTGCAATCACATTACATCAGGCACATAAAGCTTCCATAACGGTCGTTGGAAGTCACTCTTGAAAACTCGGATTTACGAAAATATGGAACGATGGGAGGAAATATTCTCGAATTTTTTCAGAAGATTGAAGTCCAAGAAACTCAACATGTTCTTGAATTTTAAGAGTTTGAGTAAGTTTTTCAAGTTTTTTTCGTTCTGGACCATCGCCAATGATTTGAAGTTTCAGTGAAAGAGGTGAAAACAGTGGATTATTCTGAATAGATGCAAAGGCCTGTATGAGAATATCAACTCATTTCAAATCAACCAATCTTCCCACAAAACCAATCAAGATACTTTGTTTATTCCGTTCAACATGTGAAACAACAGGAGTAATACCACGATAG
>CAKZJF010000059.1 GCA_936941205.1 uncultured Candidatus Altimarinota bacterium
ATATGGCAGGAAAAAAGACAATTATGGCTTTTTTTGTGAAGAAAGGTGATGAGAAAAATGTAGAGCCTGTTTTTGATAATGAAACTTTTAAGAAGAAACCGTATGGTATTCTTATGAAGGAATATGTTGCATCTGTACAAGCAGGGAAAGAATGAAAGACATACCCACTTGGACAGAAGTTGGGAATTCAAACAGATGGAACGATTTTAAATGACAGACGTATTCATTTGGCACTTTCTGGTATTTTTTGAGGAAAACATGGTGAACTTATGCAAAAAGCATATTTGAGAAATAATAATCTCAAGAATGTAAATGAAATGTATAATATCCCACTGAACCGATTTATTGCAAGTCTCTCATCTGATTTTTCTATTCTTCGTTCCGTTCAATGAATAGATCCTTCTGATCTTGATGAATTTTCACAAAAATTTGGTTTTAATGTGCATGATAAAAATCAAGATGGAAATATTGAAATATCATGAGAGCTTTGACTACGAGCAAAAGAACATTTTAGTATTCCAATGCTTACATATCTTATGTTGGATCAGTGAAATACTCTTTTTGAATCAAAATCAACCCATTTAGAGACATTTAAAAAAGAAAAGCATAAGCAGAAAGAGTGAGAGGAAATGGAAAAATTTCTTACCTTTGCTGAGAATTTTCGTACACTCCTTGCTACAAATGATCAAGTAAATCTTGGGCTATGAGCTGATTTTCAAGAACTCGTAAGTGGAAAAACCTCATGATTAACTTATTCTGGACTTGCACGACTCTATGTTATTATGAATGGAAGAACTGATTTTGCACAGATGAGTGCGATAGAGAAGTTATGAGTATATGCTGGAGTATGTGCTGTAGCTGCTCAAGACTCTTTTGTATGAGGAAAACTCCTCGGACGTTTCATGGATAAGATATCAAGTAATGATGTAAATATTCCTCCTGAAGTAAAAGACCTATCAAATAGTCTTATCGGAAATACAACTGAAATGGTTGCAAATGGTATTTGGTCAGGGGTAA
>CAKZJF010000060.1 GCA_936941205.1 uncultured Candidatus Altimarinota bacterium
CATAAACTCTCTCATACATTTCATGATACACTAGTAGATTTTCAATTTCCTACAACTTCATTGGATGATTTTATTTGAGCATCAAACTCAGCAGAATTACGGCCCATGCCACTATCAATCCATTTATTTGCATCAGCTTCGGCAATAGAAGCATTTTTAGCACTTGCTTTCTCAATATCTTCTACAATTGTTATTTTTGACAATCCTTCAAAAATGGCAGTTAAATTATCCTTGATTTCTGGATTACGTACTGCAAATATTTCTGCAAACAATTCTTTTTCATTAATAAGCTGATCCGTAATAACAGTATACTTTAGAAACTCTTCGATCGGTGTATTTTCACTCATGCTAGAATCCACCTTTTTTTCTAATTTCCATCCAGCAAGATGTAATTTTATATATTCTCGAAATATTTCATCAATTTTTACCTGCTTCTCAGGAATATTCCCAATAAGTGAAATATGAATCAATTGCTCTTTAAATTTTTCAAGGTCAGATGGTTTAAAATCATGAATATTCTTTTCCTGAAGTAATCAATATAGAGAATCATCCTTAGATAATGGCTGAGCAGAAGAGACGATATTATCATTAATAATATTTTTAATCTCAAAGTTTTTAATTTTTGCTTTTATTTCACTCAATTTTTCATAATATTCTCTTTCTCGTTTTTTAATAGCTGTAAATATATCATGCTCATTATTATAACTTTTCCATATTTCACCTAGTCATATATTTCATTTTATATACGTAATATATTTTTTATCTGTAAGTAAAACTTCATAAAGTTCAGGTTTACTGGAAAGTACATCAGATAATGATACTTTCATATCTCATTCTTCTTTGATAAAACCATCACTTTTTAGGGAATTTAAAATTTCTAATGATACCGTTTTATCTTGAAGTAATGTACTATTGATTGTTTTGATAAAATCTGATAAATATTGCTCTTTAATCTTTCTATAACTTTCAAGTGCTATAGAAAATGAATCAATTACTTGATTTATACTTTTTTCCTGTTTCTTATATCATGAAAGTACATTTAAATTCGCGTTTCAAAAATAATTTAACTTACGTGGAGACATGTTATCTGATGAACTACTCATATTATCTGATGATCTATTAAAATTTGGATCAGCAGTTTGTAAGGAGTATACTTTATCTTGGTAAGTTGAAGGAAGTGTTATTTTTCCAATTTGTATTGGAGTAGATCTTACGGGTGAATTTAAAAGATTGATTGTACTTTCATTATTTCATTTTATTAATCTTTCAGCTATTGGTGATAAGTTCTTAGCAAATTCTTCTGGCTCAAGCCCTTCTACTCATTCACTTGCTGTTTTTGCATTTGATTCAATATTTTCAGGAACACTCAAAGATGGCCCACTACTTGCAGATGAACCGTTTTCAAAAAATACACGGATGGGAGAAAAATGAGAAAATTGCATAATTTATTTCCTTCATCGTACCATGAAACAAGAAAAATAACAAAAAACAAGTGGTTTTTCCTGAGTTTACTTGTATAAAAAGTGAAAAACATATAATAGACGGCATATTGTAGCCATGTATGTTAAAAAGAACTCTTCCTTCAGAAAAAACAAGCTCAGGTTCAGATGTATGAAGTGGGATAAGTTTCTCACAAAGCATAGCCACCTCATGATCAACTTCGTGAGGTTTTTCTGGGTCAAAGAAATCTACTCAATCATGAATTGTCATATCCGAAACGAAAAATAGTAAGTCCCCTCAAGAAAATTTAGATATAATGAGTAAGTCGATTGTACAAATCCCAAATGTTTCCATATCTATAGACTTCCCTGCAAAATCAGTTTATACAAACGAATCTTTTCAGATTGTAGCCACCATAAAACAGATATCTGCTGAAACGAAGAATTTGTATACAAATATTACAAATCTTCCCATTGACGGTTTGACCTATTTTCAGATTATCAGTCAGAATGCTTCTGAAGCAACCATACAAAAAAATGGAATGTACACTCGTACTACTACGATAAAATATACACTCAAAATAGAGAATATAGGAACATATGATATATGAGGGAATACGATTCGATTTTGAAAGAAAAAACTTATATTGGAAGGAAAGACTATCTCTGTCGTGAAAGGAACAACAAAAACAACTTCAAGCATTCAACCAACAGGGAATAATTCCCAAGAATGATTCCTTCTCTTTCAACCACAATACATTGTATGACAGGTACGTATATTTTACTACTTATTGATTCTTATAGTTCTAGTAAGTTCAATTTTTCTATGAGTTCGATATATTCTTGCATACCTTAAAAAGAATAAGAAAAAGGAGGCATACGTTCCAAAAACACTTCAGGAATATGAGTGATATATTCGTTTTATTCTCTGAAAGAAGATAAATAAAGATCTGTCGAGTATTACCTTTAATGAAATTATTCAACACGAGGTAGTAAATAAGAAAGTATTATCCGATATACTTCATGCACTGATTAGTGAGAAGTATAAACAAAGAAATTTTTGAGCCCTTACAACTGTTTCCCCTGAACTCATAACACTCCTTCATCTGTATGAGACAGGATTTGATACTATTTTAAAGAATTAATCTATCAGTATGAACGAAAAACTTGTTTCTATTCATTCGAGTATAACGAAAATTCAAGTAGAAACTCATAAAAGAATTATTGGTCAAGATATTCTCATCAATCGTATCCTCTTATGCTTATTTGCTGGAGGACATATCTTACTGGAATGAGTTCCATGACTTGCGAAAACTTTTACCATAGAAACGATCGCACAAACGCTTTCTCTCCAATTTCAACGTATATCATTTACTCCCGATCTTCTTCCAAGTGATCTCATAGGAAATGAGATATATCGACCACAGAAATGAGAATTTATTACTCGTAAATGACCAACATTTACCAATATTCTTCTCGCTGATGAGATTAATAGAACTCCTGCAAAGGTTCAGTCTGCTCTTCTCGAGGCTATGCAACAAAAACAAGTTACCATTGGAGATACTACCTATCCCCTTCCAAGTCCATTTTTTGTACTTGCTACCCAAAATCCAATTGAACAAGAAGGAACCTATCCACTCCCAGAAGCTCAACTTGATCGTTTTCTTATGAAGGTACTTGTAACATACCCAAACAGAGATGATGAAATCCTTCTTATGAAACAGGCAGCTCATCTTGCAGAAATAGAAATACAATCTATGTTGTCTGCTGAAGAGATTCTACAAATACACAGAGATATTGATACGGAAGTATATATGGATGATAAAATTTATGAGTATATAGCTAATATTATCGAAAAAACAAGAACCCCTGATGCTACGATGCAACCCTATATACTTTATGGAGCATCACCTCGTGCCTCTATCGCTTTTGTTCAGCTAGCGAAAGTATATGCTGTTACAAACAATCGAGACTACGTTACTCCAGATGATATCAAAGATTTATCACATGATATCCTTCGACATAGAATCGGACTTACCTATGAAGCTATCGGGGACAATATTTCTCCAGATGCCATTATTCAACATATTCTTGATAATACTCTTGTTCCATAAAAAATCCCCTGAGAAGTTTTCTCAGGGGATTTTTTATAAATATATTATGGCCATTCCTTATCTAACTTATTTCCCTCTATTCTCGATACCTCAGGATTTAGAAAGGCATATTGTTTTGTAGGATCATTTTGTGATATTTTGAGATAGTCTTGTGCCTCTTTAACTCGTTCTATTTGCCTTCTTTGCATCTCCTCTTGTGATTCACGTAGCATTTCCCCAAACTCCTTAAATCTGTCTTCAAGGTTTTCTTGTTTCTTTTTTAGTTCCTCCCCAGTACGTTCAATCGCTTGAGTATTTTGCTTAGAATTTTCACCATTGATGGAACCAGTTGAATCTTCGAGTTTCTCTTTAAAATCTGCAATCCTCTGAAGTTTTTCACGAGGATCATGGGTTTTTTGCAACTCAATAAGTAAATCTTTTTGCAATCATCGTAGGGTCTCTGCATTTTTAGAACTTCACACCTTATCTATTTCTTTTCCAGTATATCTATAAAATGCTTGATTGATATCATGCTCATCATATTTCTCTCATGATTTTAGGGTACGAGTATCTTGGAGTTCTTTCGCAATCGTATTATAGCCATCCTTTTCCTTTTTTATATCAGGAGATTGATTCGTTGATTGAGAGAGATCAATAGCATCTTCCAAATCTGGCTGTGGAAGTTCTTTTGGTTTTTCTGAACTCATATATGAAATTAAATAGTATCTTGTGTTGATTTTAACACATATAGCTTGTATATGTCAAATTCTTTCCTGTTCTTGTCCCTTTACAAGTATATAAAACTCTATACACTCCTTTCTACTTTAATTATTTTATTTATGAATGAATTTATCGATATACTTTCTCATGACTTTTGAGCACTTTCAACCAATGCTGGATTATTTGCACTCCTAAACATTATCCTTATAGATATTGTAATGAGTTGAGATAATGCCATTCTTATTGGTATGGCGACCAAAAATCTCAAATGACAACTTCGCAAAAAGGCAATATTTTGGGGAGTTATGGGAGCAACCGTGCTTCGTATTCTATTCTCATTTTGAGTCGTATTTCTTATGAAAATACCATGAGTAGAATTCCTCTGAGCAGTCCTATTATTATATGTCGTATGGAAATTTTATCGTGAAATTCGTGCACACGAAACCCATGATGATTCAATAGAATCAAGTAATACACTCTCAACCGCTATAAAGACAATTATTATTGCTGATGTTGCCATGTCACTTGATAATGTTCTTGCAGTAGCAGGGGCGAGTCATGGAAACTACGTAAACCTTGGACTTGGACTTATTATATCTATCATACTTATGGTGGTAGCTTCCAGTTACATTGCAAAACTCCTTGAGAAATATCCATCGATACAATGGGTTTGATTATTTATTATTCTCTTTACAGCCCTTGAAATGCTTGAAAAAGGATTTTCAAAAGCTGCTCCTGATATGATTGGATGAATACCAGAATCGAGTATTTTTACTATTCTCCTTATTGCTATTGTGTGAGCCTTTGCTATACTTCAGACAAAATACTTAAAAGCAAATCATTCAACCTTTGCAGAGTGGGCTACCGAACATTGACGTATCCTCATGATTTCAATATTTCTTCTTTTGATCGGTATTGTACAATTTTGATGATATATTTCTGATTTTATGAGTCAACACCACTGATACAAATATGGATTCTTTATGATCTGTGTACTATGAATTCTGGAAATTGTACGACTGAAAAAATAAATTCAATACCTCCTTTCATGGAGGTATTTTTAAATATCATTTGCCAAATATATAGAAAATATATAATACCATGACATTTTTAATACGCAATATATGAGCGACATTTTAGCCCCTATTGATTTTGAACAAGAATCAAATACCTCATGAATTCCCCACATACAAGTAACCACTGGAGAGAAGGCTTATTCTCTCACAGATACGCTCCCTGGACATATATTTGAGTGACTCTATGAATATGTGAGAAGTGATGCTATACAGATAAGCAAAACTCATCCAGTACTTCAATGACATTTTAATGCAGGACAAGAATTGGTTCCAGGTGTTATTTTAAAGAGTATTTTTTTAGCTCTGATGAAGTATAATATTAAACAAATAACGACCCCAAAAATAACATTTCTCAATATGTGTTTTCCGGGTGATATACTCCATTATGATCAAGCAAGAAAAACACTCATTGCAGAAAGAAAACAATGACCTGTTGAGATTGCACGCATTGAAGATAGTATGATTGCACTCTATATTCCTCATCATTTTCAAGATGAGGAACCAAATTTTCAACATACCACGCTCTCAGAAGAAAGTTTAGAAAAGCATCTCCCTCAAAAACCTCCATTTCGTTTCATAAATGGATATATAGATAGGGAAAGTTCAAGTGACAATAAAAAACCATGAGCTGATTTTACAACCATTTGGTATGTTGATTCCTATCTTGATGTCAGTCGAGAGACAGTAGAAGAAGCTGCTGCTCAAGCAATATCTTATCATCTCAGTAGTAAAAATAACCCCGATGGTTATAAAAAGGGTGCTATTCTTACCTACGAATCAAGTCATGTAATAACCTATCAACATGCGATTGAAGAACTCAGATCAGGAGATGCAGTAACAACCTATGGATATCTTCATGCAGATTATATAGAATACCAAGTTGTAAACCACAGAAGACATGCTATTTTAGCAGAAGGGATAATTACTGGAAAAAAGATAAAATGGAAACTCTTTGAGCGAATATACAATATAACGAAAAATACCACCAACTAAGGTGGTATTTTATATGATATTTTTTCTTATCTTCTTCCATCATGATGATGGTTATTATGATCATCTCTCCGCTGTGGTTTTATTGGTCTTTGATAATACATACTCTCCCTTTGTTGGGGATTTTGCAATATAATTATCTTTCTTTGGGGTGGGGGTGGTGGCTTTGAAACTATAACTACCACTGGTTCACTTCTATGATGATGTCAATAATATGACTGACCTCCATAGTATCAGGAAGATCTTACCGGTATGACAGTGCAAGCGTTTAATAAAGATAGGCTTATAGCTGCGATAAGTGCCTTCACGGATTTTGATCCAGTATCATCCAATTTTTGTTCGGATTCCCTTATATGTTCCATAGAAAATAGAATTAAGTAATTGATACAATAATATAAATAGATTATTTGTCAATTTATTATTTCATAGCTTCACACACTACATTTGCTACATTTTTATCGAGTGGATTTGGAAGAATCATATCTTCAGTTGGATTTTCAACATATTGAGCCAATGCAAGTGCAGCTGCCATTTTCATTTCTTCAGTAATTGCTTTCTTTCCATATTTCAGAACTCACTTAAATATTCCAGGAAAGGCAAGAACATTATTGATTTGATTGGGGTAATCACTTCTTCCTGTACCAATTATACGGGCTCCTGCTGCCTTAGCTTCTTCTGGCATAATCTCAGGAGTAGGATTCGCGAGAGCAAAAATAATAGGATCCGGGGCCATGCTTCGTACCATATCGCTCGTAAGTGCTCATGCGACAGAAACTCCAACAAACACGTCACGTCCAATAACCGCCTCAGCTAGACCTCATCGAATACATTCTGTGCTTCCTGGGTTCAATATACATGCTGTATTTGTAATATCAGAAAGCATATCTTTCACTGGATTCATCCCCCCTTCTCGTCATTTATAAATAGTTCCAGTCGTATCAACCATGACTACATCTTTTACTCCATAGGTAATAAGAAGCTTGGTAATAGCAACTCCTGCAGCTCCAACTCAGTTCACCACAACACGAATATCTTCCTTTTTCTTTCCAGTTATTTTCAATGCATTTATAAGACCAGCAAGGGTAACAATAGCCGTTCCGTGCTGATCATCATGCATTACTGGTATATCAAGTTCTGCTTTCAATCGTTCCTCAATCTCAAAACAACGAGGAGCGGAAATATCTTCCAAATTAATCCCACCAAAGGTATCGGCAATATTTTTTACAGTACGAATAAATTCCTCAACATCTTGTGTTCCAACAATAATTGGAAAAGCATCAACTCAAGCAAATTCTTTAAAAAGTACGCACTTCCCTTCCATAACAGGCATTGAGGCTTTATGTCCAAGATTTCCAATACCAAGTATAGCAGATCCATCAGTAATAACGGCTACTGTTCGAGATTTTAATGTATAGTCATACATTTTCGATGGATCTTTATATATCTCACGGCACGGCTCTGCAACTCATGGTGAATACGCCCAAGAGAGATCATCACGAGTCTCAATTGGAACAATAGACTCCATTCGAAGTTTTCACTGATATTTTTTATGAAGTTCAAGGCTTCTTTCGTAATGATTCATAGAAGAAATATTAAAAATATTATTATTGAATTATATAGGATTCTCCAGTAAATGCAAGTATATGATATTTATTCTCATTATTTATCTCTCTACAAAAAAAGCGCCCGAAGGCGCAATAAAACATTCTAAACAGACGGAATACGGTGGGAAAATCTCCCTTTTGCAAATACATCATATGCCTTATCTACCACCATCTGCATATACATGGGGCGAACAAGTGCTAATGATCCAATAAAAACCGCATTACATCCAACTTCTTCGAGTCTTTGTATATCAGAAGTATTTCGTATTCCATTTCCACCGATAATTGGGAGTGTTACTCCGCTTTCACGAAGTTCCCACACCTTTTTTTCGGTAAAAGGAAGGCAAAGAGGAGATGAGAGTCCTCCATCTGCATCAAAACCACGTCGTCGAATCGGAGATCTCTCTCCATACTGAGACCAATCAATCATCTCAGTTCCCCTCCACGGAATTGTATTCCCAATCCAAAGTGCATCAGCCGTGCGTGCAACCTCAACTAATACTTCAGTCGGCATAAGTGCATTTACATTCACCACGATTGGAACTTGATATCCAGAAAGCGTACTTTTTGCAATCTGCACCATATTGGCAATCTCACCGATAAACTCAGAAAGACTGTGCCCACTATTTGGACATCCAAAATTTAATTGAAGAGCAAAAGCAACCTTGAATGGAAGGTATTTCAGCAGGAGCTTACAAAATCTTCTGAGTTCATCTTCACGACCTGATGAATCATTCGCAAGAGCCATAAAAGATATAAAGAATGGTTTTTCTATCGTATGATATTTACCAGTCATCAAATATGCATAGGCCCCATGATTTGAGAGTCCAACCGCGTTTATTATTTCCCCTCCTCGACGAAAATCCGTCCAAATACAACGTGGAAGAATTTCTTTTGGAGTTACCCCATCCTCTTCAAGTGGCATATTTCCCACTCGAGGTTCTAGGGTTAATGTTTTTCCTGAGAAACCAACCCCATCCCAATTCATACCTGCATATTTCCAGAAACGATGGAATGGATAGCCCTCTCCATAGAAACCACGAGCACCGGTGGCACAAAATACTGGACCAAAATGGATACCATTTAATGTCAACATGGCCTATCTCCCCTTTTGAACAAAGATTGAAAAAGTAGAATATATCATACCCTTTATTTATAAATTTCTTATAAAGAAAGTGCAATGACTTTTAGGATAATACCATTTATACTATTAATGTCAATCAGTATATAATTGATTTTCCACAATATACTCTTTGATGGACGTAAAAATTCCAGAATAGTTTGATGATCGTATCTGTGAACGAACCAGAGTGCTAGAAATATTTGGAATAGACACTCCAGGAAGAAATGATGCATTCCTTATAGTCTCATCCAGGGAAGGCATTTCATATCCATAACGAGGAATAAAAAGCTTATGAATTTTCTGTGCAGCATATCATTCAATATCCCAATCTACCATGCCTGATAGAGTATCAGATCAAAATATATGAATGAGCGAGTTTCCATATACATTCTGAGCATACATATCAACATCTCGAGTAATCATTTCAGAATCGATAGAAAAAAAGTGAAAGTCACAAAAAATACGATCATCTTGAATTTCAGAGAGAAATAATTCAAGCATATTTCTTCGATGATAGTCATCTACCTTATATGCCTTATCATTTCTTTTTCCACTCGGAATAATTATAATTTTTTCAGGATGAAGATGCTTTAAAACAGCCTCTATTATAGCAAAATGCCCAAGATGAGGAGGATCAAAGGCTCATCAAAATATATATACCATACCTATAAAATACCGACAATTGAGAGTTCTTTATCAGAAAATTTATACAGACGCGCTGGACGTTTTGAATTTTCTGTATCATATTCATTTGTTTCTTCTATCAATTGAAGTGAGAGAATCTTTTTTCGAAAATTCCGCTTATCAAACTCTTGTCCAAACACAGTTTCATAAATATCTTGAAGCGAACGGAGGGTAAAACGCTCAGGGAGAATTCGCTGTACAACATTGGTATACTCCATTTTCCATTTCAGACGCTGATATGCATATTGGATAATATCAGCATGATCATACGCAACTGTTTCTTTGGAAACAAGATCATATGGAAGAAGTGCTACTTTTGTGAGATCAATGCGTGAAAGAAATTCTCGTGCTCAAACCAGTGTGTAATACGAACAAGAAATAACATCTCAACGATCATCTCGATTGTGGGCTGAAAATGTATATAACTGTTCCTTATAGATATGTGAGATATTGGTATCCCGTTCAAGAATTCTATCTGCAGCTTCCTCAAGTGTTTCCCCTCTTCCAATAATACCACCTGGAAGAGTGAGTTTACCATGAGCCCATTCATTCCGACCTGGAACTAATACAACACAAAGTTGATCTTTGTAGAGTGTAAAAAGGACAATATCAACCGCAAGAACAGGAATCGAGAGATTAAATATATCATCAGTGTAATCTGGATGAAGTGTAGACATAAAGAAGTGTAAAGTATACACTTCAGTATAGGTATGTATTCTTAAATTGCAAACAAATTCATGGAAACAATATTGGAAATGTAATATATATTTCCAATCAATTATTGACAAAAATAATAAATATATTATAGTCATAAAGAATCTTTCAAGTAGGTCAAGTATAGAACAAATACCCTTCTATGTCTTGAAACTGAAAAAAGAGTCTGGTTACTGAACTTTAACATTCTGGAGGCTTCATGCCAAAATTTCTCAAACTCCTCTTAAGTGTTGGTATTTTGCTACTCTTACTGGGGATCGTTGATCTCTGGTACAGCACTGTGGTTATTGGTGGGTTGTATTACAACGCTCCAATTAAAGCAGGACTCAGCACATTACTCATGTTAGCACTCGGATATGGTGTTTTCCAGTCTATTCGTTTCATCTTCAAGAAATAAGGAGTCTTACCATGCGTTTATTTGCACTTGTATCCATTCTGCTTGCCTTAATTTCTAGCCTTACTGGCTGCGGAAAGGCACACTCAAATATGCAAACACTCTATACGAGTGATTGTGGTGTGAACTGGAAATTGATATCTCCAGGCGAAACGGTGCCAAGTACCGTAGGCACCTGTTCCTATCGTGTAGACATTCCTGACTATCAAATGCCAGGAGATACACGGTTCAAGGTTACATTCCTCCACAAGGCAGTCGCCGACGTAGAGATTTCCTATGAGTATGAGATTTCTGAGCCGATGAAATTCATTCAGGAGGCAAAATTCCTCGGCTCACAAGGGGCAACAGACGATCAAGTGAAGTTGGCTGCCCAATTCGAACAAGCAGAAAACTCCATCATCGATAAATCGATCCGTGAAGAAACAACAAACCTGACACAAGAGGCTCAGATAGATGAATTCGATCAAGCAAAGTTTGAAAAAACTTTGCAAGAAAAGATCAATGCATCACTGAGTCCTCGAGGCGTTCATTTGAAATCCATGACATTCGTGTTGTTACCTGGACCACAAACACAGCTTGCTATCGATACAGCATCAGCAATGAAAGTCTATGCTTCAAATGGACTGACAGAGTTGGGTCAAAAGATGGCAATTGCACGTGCAGGTGCGGCAACTGTCAACGTAACAAATGTCATGAAGCCCGATGACAACAAGAAGTAACCAATCCTCATTTGCTTTCTGTACCATAATATGGTACTTATAAACTTCTGAGAAACACAATACCCCCGATACGCAGTGATGCGCTCGGGGGATTTTTTATTTTCAAAACACGAGATAGATCATCGCAAGCATCTTTGGTTCAATGATATTACCACAAGCGAGTTCAGAGAAAATATATGATTGAAAATTTTTCATTGGCACAAGAATACGTTCAATGTATTCATCTTGATCAAGTACAAGTACATCAGAGACTCGTTCACAATTTCGAGCTATGAACCCATGTACTGTCTCATTTGTCATACCAGAAGAAGAAGAAAATTCAGCAATATGAGAGATATCATTGCAAATATATCCTGTCTCCTCTCTCAGTTCAGCATGTACCGCATCTTCGAGAGTTGCATGTTTTCCCTTCTCAGCACATCCAGCTGGTAATTCGAGTTGCACTCTATCAAGTGGAGCTCGATACTGACGAATCATGATGATATCTCCTGATTCTGTAATCGGAAGGACTGATACAATTCAGAATACTTTATCTGCATTTCGTTCGACAACTTCATACGGAGTCTCCTTCCCATCTGGATGGGTAAGAGTTAGCTGATGAAGTGAAAGGAATTTCCCTGCTTTGAGAGAAGACTTTCCGGTGATTTCTGGTGTTTTCATATATTTAATTGTAATTAATACACTCATTAAGAAGCTTGAAAAAGACGGTTCTGAAGAATAAAATCGAATACCTTTGAATGGATCATTCATTTGAGTGCCTCTATTCTAGAAGATCATACAAGAACTTTTGCAACCTCTTCTCGAACACGAGTACTTGAATGTCCGAGTGAATTATATTCAAGTTCATCATAATTTGATACCATTCATTCTTGGATTGGATAGCCTGGTCGAGCAATAAATACCTTGGGTAATATATGGGCTACATAACCAGTAGAATCCCATCATGCCATACGTGGTGCAACATCTGAACCAAATACTTGCGGAATCTCTTTTCCATATTTTTCTCGTAAATAGAATGCCTGATTACGCGTTGTTGTTGGCATATCACCATAGAGAAACTTTGTATCAATAATAACTCGATTTCCAAAATCCTCTGTAGCCAGGCGAATCATTGTTTCCCTATCAGTATGACTTACATCACTATAATTCTTATCATCACGTTTTCCTGTTGGAATGATAATCACCTTTTCTGCTGTATTTTCTAGAATTTTTTCAATAATTCCAGCATGATCTCGATGAGGAGGATTAAATGCTCCACCATACATTACCATTTCATGTGTATTCATATTCAATATTATTAAGTGTTATATATACACTATATATTCATATTTTCCATGAAGTCAAATTATTTTGTGTAGATTATACACTTAATAAAAGTAGGAGTTCAATCAAAAATACACAACCATTTAATAATTACCAGATTCTACAATAATAAAATAATATATATTACGAATATTTTTTAGATTTGGAGAATATATTTTTTATAGTTGGTACAATTTTACTATACCAACGTCATTTATTATTATCAACGACACTCTCAGGTATTTTATTAGTAAAAAATGCATCATTCGCAGCCTCAGAAATATGAAAATCAGATCGTAATTCTCAAATATTGCCATGAGAATAAATTTTTTTTACTGCCTTTTGCACTTCTCTATTTTCACTTCGGATAATAGTATCTATATTTTGCTTGCGTTTTTCTAGCAATGCTGCAACTGTACTTTTCATATCACTCTTCAAATTACTCAATCATACATCACTTGTTTGCTGGTAGACTTTTCTATGTGCATGAAGAAAAGTTACATCCTGAAACTTATCATAAAATTCATCATTTGAAGCGATTATAGGTTTTTGATACGTATTTGTAATCTGTGGTATATTTTTGGATTCAAACATATCAACATCAATCACTACATCAATATTTCGACGATTTAAAAACTCAGTTAATAATACGTATATTCTATGCTTCTCATCCTTAAAATATTCCAACTCATAGGTACCATTTAATAAACCGGAAATAGACGCATTCATCTGAATCAAAAGATGCTGAAAGGACTTCATTCCTAGTTCATATCAAATAGACCGTGAAATATGAATTCATTTCATTATTTCATTTTTTATTTTCACTATATCTGAAATAAGTACTTCTTGATTTAACTCACGAGGATAGTAAGAGAGATTCATAGAGTTAAATATAAATTATAAAAATCTTTGTCTTTTACTCTGTCTTTCAAATAAAGTTGCTCATACAAGTACATCACTCTTCCATTCTGACCTCTTTTGTAACTGGGAAAGTATTGTTGTTACTATCGGTAGATCGGTAATATCTTGTCAGTTTTCAAACTTCATCTTGATACTAGAATACGTTTTTAATCGCTGTAATTGCTCTTGATATTCTGGAAAAGCCTTAGAAGAGGTCATTTTTACTCATTTTGCAATTACTTCTTCTACAATATCAGAACGTTTTGTATTTACTCATACTATGGTATTTTTTAATAACAGTGGAATTATTTTTTTTCAAAAATACTTAATTGCAACTATTTTCACTGACTTTGGACTCAGTAATCTCCCATCCATTCAGCAATATCATTCAAACTGTATTCAGTTTTTTCAGACTTGCTGTCAAGAACTTGGGGGTAATACTCATTCTTTTTTCTGAGGATTTACACGTGAATCCAACCAAGGCGCTCGTACATATCATTGTATAGGATTTAATGTATTTCCAACAAGAGTTCAAGTTACCCTTACATATGCTTGATATTTTCCTGTAGAAGGATGAATTGTGGAGAAAGTTTGAAAAGAATCATTTTCTATATCCATCAAAACTTCAGATCATTTATCAATCGATCAAATGATTGAACCTGATTGATTCAATAAATCAGAACTATATGGAAATTTATGAGTTCGTTTCAGTCATAGTCATGAAACTTTCTCGGTTTTTTGTATTCTACAATTCCTACTATTCCCTTCCTTCTTGGAATGAAAAGTGGAATTTTTCTTTTCATGAGCTCATGGAATTCACGACTGAAAAGTTCTATTTTTAATATTTTTTAAAATTTCACTCACAGATTCCAGTGGTACAAATCATTTATCTTGTGATAACGTAGATTTTCAGTAAGGAAAATCGGAATATACCTTATTCATTCATTAACATAAAGTAATACTTTATATATTATATAATATATAAAGTATTAGTCAATATATTCTACGTGATTTTCTCAAGTTTAGGAAGGAATAGATATAATCTAGTTTTCAAGAATTTGAAGATCTGGTATATTATATATCTTACCATATTTTGAACGAATATATTCTACATATCCATCTACATCTACCTTCTTCCCAGTTACTTGTTCCATAATTTCAGTTGAAGTTTTTAAACTTCAATGAGCATGTACATGGGTATTAAGCCATTCTTTTATAGCGATGAGTTCTCCTTTTTCCAGCCTTTCTCTGATATCTGGAATATCCTTTTCTAAAGCATGAAATAACTGTGTTGCATAGATGGTTCCAAGAGAATATGTCGGGAAATATCAGAAACTTCCATCGGACCAATGTATGTCTTGAAGAACTCATTCAACATCATTTTTTACATCAATGTCGAGATATTCCTTATACTTTGCATTCCAGATTCATGGCAAGTCATGGACTTCAATAATTCCATTCATTAAATCACGTTCAATCTCAAATCGAATAAGTATATGAATATGGTAACTGATTTCATCTGCATCGAGTCGTCTTGGAGCTTTTGTAACTCCATTCATTTTTCGAAGGAGTTCTTGAATCGTAACAGATTGGAATTTTTCAGGAAAAAGTTCTTGAAGCCGTGGCAGAAGGTATCGAAAATATTCTTCTGAATATCCAACATGATTTTCATAGAGTCGGGATTGTGATTCATGCATTGAGTAACTTGCTGCTTCTCATATAGGTAACCCGATATCATTCACAGAAAATGCCTGTTCATAGAGTCCATGTCCTCATTCATGAAAAATAGAACCAAGCATTTCCATAAGAAGTCCTGTGTTTCGATAACAAATTCTCACATCATCTGGATTTCCATCGATCATAAATGATGCAGGTGCAGGAGTAATAACTCATCGAGTGAGATCAAATCCTATTTCCCGGAGACGTTCACGAAAAAATTCAACTACCTCTGGAGATTCCAGTTGCTTCTTTTCAAAAGAAAGTGGCTCTATTTCTCATTGTTTTCACTGAAGAAGACGAACCAGAGGAAGAAGTTTTGTCTTTATCTCAGTAAAATATCCCTCTAAATACTCAGTAGTTAATCATCTGTCATATTCATCAAGCATGGCATCATAGGGGGTTGCAAATCCTGGATGAAATGTTGTATATTCTCGTGTCAGTGCAACTACTTTTTCAAGATAGGGAGCAAATAATGCAAAATCATTATTCTCACGAGCTCTATAATACGCATCTACTGAGGCGGAGCGAGTGGTAGAAAGAAGATGTACAAAATCTGATTCTACACGAGATGCATCCAATGTTTTCTTGAGAGAAAGTTTTACATTTTGTCTTTGAATTTCTGATAGATTCGCGGTATTTGAGAGTTTCAGAAGCAGTTCACGATAATCAAAATTCGTAAGCATAGAATGCCCCATTTCTTTCATGAGTGCTACCTGTTCTGCACGGATATTATTCCCATTTTCTGGAACTGACAAGAGGCCATCGTAGCTATCAAGAATATTGGCAGCATGATGGAGTAATCCCATCTTACGATTATAACGTGTATAGTCTTGGTAGGTATGCATACAGAGAAATTAAATTCTATGAAGAATAGATATTTTCACTTTATTGTCAATAATACTACTCTATGAAAGAACGTAGTTTTGCAAGAATCGGAGTGATTTCATCTTTTTGAATCAAGGGATTTATAACTCCAAAAACACCATGTTTTTTATCTGCATGTTCCAATCCATGGTTATCACTTCAAAAAGTCATCATTCCTCCTGTTTTTCAGAGTGTTTCAGTAATACCTTGTTTCCACTCAGGTGAGGCAAGTGCATTGACTTCATAATTATAAATTCCCGCATCTGAAATTATTGGAACGATTCGTTCCTTGAATGAACGGATACGATCCATGCTATTTTTTGCACCGTATTCCTGTAATAGCTTCTTCGTAAATGAAAAATTTGGATGTGCAATCGAAAGTACAGCCCCTTCACTCTCTGCAATTCATGCAATTACATCGAGTTCTGGCTCGTATCGTGGAATCTTATAGTAGCCTATATCAGAAAAATCACCATTTTCACGAAGACATTCCCTCATAAAATCAAGCTCAGACTGAACTCGTCATGATGTCAGATCAGAAACGACCTCAATAGTTCTTTTTTGTCTCCAAAGGTACTGTGCAATATGCCAATTTGTTGCACTTTCTGGAGACATCTTTGCATCAATGATCCACTGAAAGAAATCTTTTTCATTGATTGGGAATCCTCATTTTTGGAGCTTTTCTATCTGACCAAGAACTTTGAACTTTCTTTTTGCAACAATAGCATCTACGATAGAACGAATACGATCTGAGAGCACTGGAGTATAACAAGTCACATGGAGCGAAAGATTCAGATCATCACTATGTGCTGAGATCTCTGTTGCCCATATTGCTGAAATCCCAGCACTACGAGCATTCTCAACAAACCCAGGGGAAAATCTATCATGATTGGTTACTGCCCATATTCATTCACTATCTGGATCGAGAATATGAATTTCCTCAATACGCTCAGCATTGGTTTTTATTCCATCAGAATCGGTAGTATGATTGTGTAGGTCTGAGTGAAAAGTATTCATAATTCAAAAGGTTATAGTGCTATCATATAAAAATAATAGAGAATGCAATGAAATGAGTACAAACTGTAAAAAATATTCTATATGAGTACATTATTTATTGATTCAAAATAGTCTATTGATATAATAAATAGTGTAATTATAAAAGTACATATATGGAAAAATATACGAAAATATTAAAACGATTCGGATTATCTGACTATGAAATAGTCATTTATCTCTCTCTTTTAAAGCATGGACCAAGGCATATTACTGATATTGCTCGAGATACTGGATACCACCGCCCTCTTATCTATAAGACCCTGCGAACCCTTCGTGAAAGAGGATATATTACTCCAGTTCCTGGAAGTGGAAAGCAAAAACTCTATCATGTAACTGATCCACAGTGACTGAAACGTGAAATAGAAGAGTTTACAAAACAAGGGGAGCATATAATTGATGAACTCTCTACCCTCTTCTACAAGAAGAAAGATCAACCAAATCTCGAACTCAAAGAGTGAGTCGAAGAAATCAGAGCAATTCACAGTGATCTCGTGCATTCCCTCAAAAAATGAGATGTCTATTATCGATACAGCTCATCATTTCGCAATTATACTGACCGAAGCAAGTATGTTCCTGATGATTATTTTCGACTCCAAAAAGAGAAAGAATTACAACGATTCGTGATTACCAGTGAAGAAATGAAGCCATATAGAACAGGAAATCCTCTTCGAGAAGTTGTCGCCATACCTGAGGGATTCGATATCTTTAATGATAATATTACAAAACTTATCTATGGAGATAAGGTAGCCATCATTGATTATAATTCCCTTTCTGGATGGATTATTGAAAGTGCTCGTTTTGCAGAATATGAAAAAAAGATATTTCTCATGCTCTATAAGCTTCTCAAAAAGAGCGGACAATAACTATTTTTCAAGAGTCATTCCTTGTTCCTCATAGACTTTTGCATCCCAACGTTCACGGTATGATTGTTCAATCAAGAGTCGAACTCACCTTGTTGCTCGTTCTATCACCAGTTCAAAAGGACGAGATTCCATAGATACAATACGCCTGTTATCAACCAAAATATCAATCGGAGCTTCGCGAGTAGTATCATTTTTTATTCTTACTCGTCATTTATCTGAAATAACCGTAGGATGAAATTCACGAGGAAAAGTATTTCCGAGTGGAGTAAGCACATTGAGATTTGCATTATGGGGAAGTATAACTCAACCATAACTTCGACTCCATCCAGTAGAGCCTGCCGGAGTAGAAATCATAAGTCCATCTCATGAATATCGTTCTATTACTTTTCACTTTTGAGCGAAGGAGAGATGTACAGAACTCGCATCTCATGCACGAGTTATGTAGACCTCATTGAAGGCATGCCCGTGAACATGCTCCTCTCCTATATGCACATCCGCATGAAGTATTGGATATTCTCGAGCAGAAAAGAAGAGATCTTTTTGATGAAAAATATCTTGGTCATGAAGAAGAAAACCCTTCGTTCCAAAATTAATTCCAAGGATTGAAGATTCATCACGATGAGCTTCTTTCGCTACATGTACAAAGAGTCCATCTCATCCAAGTACGATATAAGCACGTTCTTCTATCGATTCTTGGAGCTTCTGAATATGTGATGAGGCAAGAAATTCTTGGATTTTCCCAATATTTCGTGATCGAGAGTCATAGAAAAAAGAGAGATGATCTCGTTCTTCTTTGAGGGTAAATTCATGTTGGTTCATATACGTTATGATAAAATTCTATTTTTGATTGTAGCATATTTTCGAGAAAAATACACTCCATTTTGTGATTCTTCGAGGTCATATCAGAATGCTCGACGACTCACGGTAAGAATCGGTGGAGCCTGGATACGCTTGAAGTAGGATATCTTATAATTCTTCCAGATACGTTCCAAATCGACAATGAATGCTTCATTATTCAGAAAGTATCCATCTGGACCCACTATCTTTCAAGGAGCACTAATAAGTGCATCAAGTTCTCATTTTTCAAGTGATTCAAGGATATCAGCAGGATCTCGTCGCATCTCTATAATCTGGAAGAGGAGTTTATCATGGTACTCGAAGATGAATGGATCCCCCTTCCCTTCATCAACCGCTTGATCGCGAGAAAGTTCTGCGGATGGTGGGATATCACAGATTCGACTCAATGTCGGAAACTGATACTTCTCTGATAGATACCTTGCAAGTTCAAAAACTTGTGACTTATAAAGGTCTGCAATCGGTGCAATCGAACCATTCACATCTCCATAGAGGGTTGCATATCCTTGAGCCACTTCTGTCTTATTCCCATTGTTCGTGAATACAGCACCAAGTGAGGCAGCGACTCCAGCGAGAACACGAGAACCACGATCACGAGCCTGTATATTCTCAGCAATGAGACCTTCAGTTGATAACTGAAATACCCCTTCAATTTGCGCTCGAGTATAATCGACACTTTCTTGAATCGGAACAATCCTATAATCCACTCCGAGCTCTCTCGCAAGGTCTGATGCAAGTCATTTTGTCGTTGCTGAATTGTATTCACTCGGCATATTCACCGTTGTCACATTTTCGGGACCAAGAGCCAGCACTGCGAGTACTGCCACCACAGCAGAGTCAATCCCTCCTGAGAGCCCGATGACAACTTTTTTCTGACCAATAGCCCTCATAAAATCTCGAAATCCAGTGATAAGTGCAGTTGCTATCTTCTCGATTTCTTTTTCTCCATTCGTAATCGTCTCATCCACCTGATATACTCCTTCACGAAACCCTGGAGCCTGGAATATTTTTTTTCCATCACGATATACCGGACTTGCTCCATCGAAGACAAATATATTCTTGCCGTTATTTTGTACTCAAGTATTATTTGCATAATAGAGATCAATTCATTCGCTCTGACGAGTAAGAAGTCTATCACGCTTCGATTGTTTTCCAATACCATAGGGTGAAGCAGAAACATTCACAATCATATCAGCTCCATTCTCTTTGAGGAGTTTCACGGGCTTCACAACATAATCATCATCCCACATATCCTCACAGATAATCACTCCTATTCGACGCCTCACACCATCTATCACCATCTCAAATGGCTGATAATATTCCTTCATATCACGGAGACCCTTCCCTTCTTCAAATGCAAGATCTCGAAGTGAAGCAAAGTGTCGCTTGTCTCGAAACTCCCGATAGTTTGGCAGGAGTGTCTTGATGATAGAACCATCACCAAGTCCTCCAGGAACAAGAAGTCCATTCTGTGCAACAAATGTTGCATTGTATTTTCGGAGACGGCCATCTTCATTCACCTTATTCGCATCGGTTTTTACATTTCCCCAGATTGCACCAAGAGCAAGACGACGAGTCTCATCGATAATCTCCGTATTCATATCTTCACATTCTCGGATGAATGTATCATTCTCCCATTCATCCCCGAGCATATACCCTGGGAGTGCGAGTTCTGGAAATATTACAAGCTCGCTTCCCTGCTCTTTCGCAAGTGTCATATCTTGTTTCATCTGTCTGAGGTTCTTTTCTGGTTGTCCTGCTTGGACATTCATCTGTGAGATGCTAATCATATGTAATATTGTTAATTGTAATTATTACACTTATTATATAGGAAAAATAGAAGCCAATGAATCTGGCTATTTATTAAGTGTTGTATATACACTTATATTCTTTTCGATTAGAAAGTCAATAAGAAAATAATAATCAACAATCATTTCTGATTTTTGATTATTATTTAGCCATCCCTGCAATCTCTCTCCTCACATTCTGCACGAGTTTTTCTGTGAATCGTTCTTGTGCGAATCCTGTCTTATAGATTTTTCCATCCTGAGCAAGAACGGGTTCGAGGAATTTCTCACGACG